>CAJBBQ010000169.1 GCA_903951385.1 uncultured Pseudomonadota bacterium | reverse complement strand
AGCCGGCCAGTTTTGATGTGGTGACTTGCATGGAAATGCTCGAGCACGTGCCAGACCCGGCGGCCATCGTGGCGGCCTGCGCTAAATTGGTTAAACCCAATGGCTCGGTGTTTTTTTCCACCATCAACCGCAATCCAAAAGCTTACTTGTTGGCCGTGGTTGGCGCGGAATACCTGCTTAATTTGTTGGCCAAAGGCACGCACGATTACGCCAAATTTATTAAGCCGTCTGAGTTATCAAGCTGGGCGCGTCATGCCAAGCTGGATGTCATGAGCTTGCGTGGCATGAGCTATCACCCATTTAAACAAACTTACCGTTTGAGTGACGATGTGGCGGTAAATTACCTCATGCATACGGTGTTGCCTGCGTGAGTGTGGTCTTGTTCGATTTAGATGGCACCTTGGTCGATACCGCGCACGATTTAGGCTTGGCGCTCAATATGCAGTTAACTCGGCATGGGAAATCGCCCTTGCCACACGAGCAGATATGGCCGGTGGCCTCGCACGGCACACGTGGTTTATTGGAATTGGGTTTTGCTATCTATCCCGACGACAGCCAATTTGAAGCCATGCGTTTGGAATACCTGGATTTGTATGAATCGGTGTATACCCAACATCCGCTATTTTTACCGGGCATTGCTGCCTTATTGGCAGCCTTAGACAGCAAGGGCATTAAATGGGGCATCGTGACCAATAAGCCCAGGCGATTTTCGGTGAATTTGACCAAGGCAGTGAAGCTAGGTGACAGCAACTTGTTCGAACGGGCAGCCTGTTTGCTCTGTGGTGACGATGCGCCGCAACCTAAGCCGGCGCCCGACACCTTGCTCATGGCATGCGCGCAAATGCAATGCCAAGCGGAACAATGCATATATGTCGGTGATGCAGAGCGTGATGTGCAAGCGGGCAGAGCGGCGGGCATGAAAACGGTGGTGGCCTTGTTTGGTTATTTGGCCGAGACCGACAGGCCGCGTGAATGGGGTGCCGATGCTTTAATTGAAACCCCGGCCGCCTTGCTAGAAAATCTAAGCTGTTGCGATTAGCCGCAACTTAAGCGATGCTGCGCCTTTCCATCATGGCTTGGGCAAGGGTGCCGCTGTCCACGTATTCAATTTCCCCGCCCATGGGCATGCCACGTGCGATGCGACTGGTTTTAATGCCGCGCGCTTTGAGCAGTTCACTGATGTAATGGGCGGTGGCGTCGCCCTCTACCGTGTAGTTGGTGGCCAATATCACTTCTTGCACCAAGCCGTCTTGTGCCCGTTTTAGCAATTTGTCTAAATGGATTTCTTTGGGGCCTACGCCGTCTAGCGGCGACAAGCGGCCCATCAAAACAAAATACATGCCAGTGTAAGCGCGGGTGTTTTCCAACATGAGCAAGTCAGTCGGCATTTCCACCACGCAGAGCAAATGGCTATCCCGTTGCTCGGATGCGCACAGAGGGCAAACGGCTTGTTCACTAAAAGTATTGCAGAGTTGGCAATGGTCGACTACTTGCAAGGCTTGATCCAAGGCCGTGGCTAAGCCGCTGGCACCTTTTCTATCGCGTTGCAATAAGTAGTAAGCCATGCGCTGCGCGGACTTAGGTCCGACACCGGGTAGGCAGCGCAGGCTATCGATTAATTGTTCTAAGGCCGGTGGATTTTTCATTAAGCGCTGTAAGGCTTAATCTTAGAAAGGCAGTTTCATGCCAGCAGGCATGTAGTTAGCCATGCGTGCGGAGGAGGTGGCTTCGGCTTTAGCGGTGGCATCTTTTAATGCGATGACTAACAAGTCTTCCAAGGTTTCCTTGTCGTCCATCACGCTGTCGTCTATGGCGACGCGCTTGACCACGTTGTTGCAAGCCATGGTGACTTTGACCAAGCCGTTACTGGCGATGCCTTCCACGTCTACATTGGCCAATTCCGCTTGGGCTTTTTGCATGTTCGCTTGCATTTGCTGGGCCTGTTTCATCATATTGGCCATGCCGCCTTTCATCATAGTGCTGCTCCTGAAATTAAAGGTTTAATTAAATTGGTTTAATGCTGTTGGGGATAATTTGTGCGCCAAAATCGTTAATCAAGGCTTGCACAAAACCGTCTTGTTCTATGGCCGTTTCAGCCGTGCTTTGCGCCTGCGCTTTCTCTTGGCTAATTTGCTGGGCGGGCGTGTTGCCAGTGCCACCCACACTAAAGTGCAGTTTGATTTTCTTATCAAAATACTGGTTAATCGAGGTGCTGAGTTTTTCTTGGTAATTAGGCAGCAATAAGTGTTTTTGCATTTCCGGTACGCTTAAGCTGATGCTGTTTTCATCATAGCTGATGAGCTCGCAGTGCTGCGATAAGGCGCGCGCTAAACCCAGTTTTAGATTGTCCACCAAGTTGCGCCAATCGCCATTAAATTGCCGGCTTAAGCCAGCGTCGGCAGGCATGGGCTCATTATGGCTGTATTCGGCATCTGCATTAGCGGCCTCTGCCATAGGAATGGGCTCGCTAGGCATGGCCTCTTCAAAAGGCATTTCATCCATGCTAGGCATTGGCGCACTTTCCTCATGGGACGCTTGTGGGCTTTCCTCATAAGGCGCTTGGGGCTTGCTGGCCTCATTTGCTGCCGTCGTTGTATCGGATGCTATGCTTGCAACTGAGGCTGCGACCGGTGCGGGACTGGTCGTTTGCGGTTTAAGCGCCGGGGGACTGACGATGTTTAGCGCTTGGTCTTTAGGGCTGAACGCCAGCATGCGCAGCAAGCTCATGCTGAAGCCAGCCAATTCGTCGGGCGCTAAACCTATGTCACGTCTGCCCAGTAGGGCAATTTGGTAGTACAACTGCAAGGTGGCCGCTGGTATTCTTTGCGCAAAGTCCAGCAAGACAGCACGTTCCGGTAAGTCATGGGCAACGCTGTCTGGTACCGTTTGTGCCACGGCTATTTGGTGCAGCAATTGCGCCAAATCGTTTAAAGCGCTTTCAAACGATAGGCTGCGCTGTTCCATGGCTAGAGCTTGAGCTATTAAAGCTGGGCCGTCTTCTGCTAACAAAGCGTTAATCAGTTGGTATAAATAGCTTTGGTCAATCGCACCTAGCATGTCGCGTACTTCGGCTTCATTGACGCTTTGGCCGCCGTAAGCAATCGCTTGGTCGGTTAAAGATAGGGCGTCACGCATGCTGCCATCGGCTGCCCGGGCAATTAAGTGCAAGGCGCTGGCCTGAAAAGGAATGGCCTCTTGGGTCAATATATTTTGCAGGTGATCAATAATCGAGGTGCCGGCCATTTGCCTTAGATTGAATTGCAGGCAACGCGACAAGACCGTGACCGGTACTTTTTGTGGGTCGGTGGTGGCTAGGATGAATTTAACGTGTGCCGGTGGTTCTTCCAGCGTCTTCAGCATGGCATTGAAGGCGCTTTTCGACAGCATGTGCACTTCATCGATGATGTAGACTTTAAAGCGCCCGGCACTGGGTGCGTATTGGGCATTGTCCAGTAGATCGCGCATGGCGTCGACTTGCGTGTTGCTGGCGGCATCCACTTCGATTAAATCAACAAAGCGTCCGCGGTCAATTTCCGTGCAGGCACTGCATACGCCGCATGGCTTAGCGCTGATGCCGGTTTCGCAGTTAAGGGATTTGGCTAAGATACGGGCTAGGGTGGTTTTACCTACGCCGCGGGTGCCGGTAAAAAGATAGGCATGATGCAGACGCTGCTGGTCCAAGGCATTGCTTAAAGCTCGCACCACATGGTCTTGTCCAACCAGGGTTTCGAATGATTTAGGGCGCCATTTACGGGCCAGTACTTGGTAGCTCATGAGATTAATGCGTCTGCTTTCATTGGCTAATTTAATCGAATTGTTTACCCGCGCTAGCACCTTAATCTAACTGTTAGGCAAGCGCTGGGCTATGCCCTGCTTACCAAAATAAGGGGAGGCGAGCCTTGCCCCCGGCACTTGCTCAATAGTTGTGGCTGCTTGCTTCCGCACCTGACCAGATTGGCTACTTCACAATGCGGGGAGGCCCGCCAAGTAGGCATTTTACAATACTTTAATGACTAGTCTGCAGTGCAAATATAGAATATTTTAAGCCTCGCCTTTATCTATTAGTTTGCTGCTGCTTTTCCACAGCAGATAGACCCGGCAATCAAACTCCAGTTGGTGGTAACTGGGCTCCATGTGCAAACAAAGTTGGTAGAAGGCTTTGTCGTGGTTACGTTCTTTTAAATGCGCCAATTCGTGCACAACGATCATGCGCAAGAAATCCGCTGGGCTGCTTTTGAAAAAGCTGGCTATGCGAATTTCCTTCTTGGTTTTGAGCTTGTTGCCTTGCACTCTGGCTATGCTGGTATTCAGCCCTAGCGCATGGTGAGCCACGGTCAGTTTGCTGTCGTAATGGACCTTATCTAGGGCTGGGGCGTTGCGTAGGAAGCTTAGCCTAATATCATTGCTAAATTGGTAGAGGGCTTTGTCGGTTTGCACGCTGTGCGCACTCGGGTAGCGCTCGTTCAGGTAATCGGCCAGCTTGTCTTGCGCCTGCAGTTGACGAATTTTCTCCTGCAATTGGATGGGGTAATGTTGCAGAAAAGGCAGTGGGGTGGTCATGAGTAGTGGCTGGGTTGCGGTCAAATGCAAAAGAGGGCCTTAAGCCCCCTTTGTCTTCAATCCTAATGCACTATTCGATTAGTAAATCACGCTTGCCCGGCACGCCGTTCATGGCATCGGCATCCTCCAGGGCGGCTTTGCGTGAAGTGATGACAGGCCAAAGGGCCGCTAAACGGGCGTTCAGTGCAATGAACTCTTGTTGATCAGCCGGCACATCGTCTTCGGCAAAGATGGCTTCAGCCGGGCATTCCGCCACGCACAGGGTGCAGTCTATGCACTCGTCTGGGTTGATGGCCAGGAAGTTTGGGCCTTCCACAAAGCAATCAACCGGGCAAACATCAACGCAATCGGTAAATTTGCATTGAATACAATTTTCGGTAACGACGTAAGTCATGTTTTATTCCTTAAGGGCTAAATTTGCTATAAAACGTATTTTAATAGAAATCGCCTGTTTATTAAATCAATAAATGCTTGCGCTAGGCGAAGCCGTTAAATTTAAACAATCATGCCTGCACCAACGGTGTTGTTAGTGCTTTCGTCTATGACAATAAAAGCGCCGGTAGCTCGGTTAGCGCTGTAGCTGTCTACCATCAGCGCTTGGGCCAATTTAAAGCTGATGCGGGCGATGTCGTTCATTTTAAGATCGCTGCTGGCTTGCTGTTCCAAGGTGTTGACGTCTACTTTGTATTGTATGGCGCCTACCTTGGCCTTGGATTCGCGTGTGGTGTGGCGAATGATATAGGTCCTAGCGGTTGACAGCGGCGTTTCAGACAGCCAGCAAACGAAGGCGTCGATTTGCTTGACCGGTTCATGTGCTTCGCTGGTTTTAACTATCATGTCGCCGCGTGAGGTGTCGATTTCGTCCTCTAATAACAGGGTGACGCTTTGCTCGGTTTTGGCTGAATGTAAATTGGCCTCGCCCAATTGGATGGCTTTAACCTTAGATTGGTAACCATTCGGTAGTACCGTTACGGCATCGCCCACGGCAATTTCACCGGATTCGATGCGGCCCATAAAGCCGCGGTAGTCATGCAATTCGGCATCGGCGCTGGCGTGTGGACGACAAACAAATTGCACTGGGAAACGGAAGGCTTCTTGGCTTTCGGTGTGTGCTGCCGGCGCTTTTTCTAGTATTTCCAACAAGGTTTCACCTTGATACCAGTCCATGTTATCCAAACGGTCTACCAGCATGTCACCAGCTAAGGCCGATATGGGAATAAAGCGTATGTCACGGGCCTGTGCTAGACCGATTTCTTTGGCAAAAGCCAAGTAGTCGGCGCAGATTTTGTCGTAGCTGGCTTGGTCGTAATTAACCAAATCCATTTTATTCACCGCCACTACTATGTGCTGTATGCCGACCAAATGCGCCAAGTAACTATGGCGACGAGTTTGCGTGAGCACGCCACGGCGAGCGTCTATCAATATGATGGCCAGATTGGCGGTGGAAGCGGCGGTCACCATGTTGCGTGTGTATTGCTCGTGGCCAGGCGCATCGGCAATGATGTATTTGCGTGTGCCGGTTGAAAAATAGCGGTAGGCCACGTCTATGGTGATGCCTTGTTCCCGTTCGGCTTGCAGGCCGTCGGTTAGCAAGGATAAATCCACGGCGCTTAAGCCACGCTTTTCCGAGGTGCGTGACATTTGCGTCAAGGTGTCGGCCAAGATGGTTTTGCTGTCGAATAGTAAGCGGCCGATTAGCGTACTTTTGCCGTCGTCTACCGAGCCGCAGGTCATGAAGCGTAATAGGCTGTCGTTATGTGGTGTGTGGTGTGTGGTCATAGTGTCTGTAGTCTAAAATCAATGTTCAGCAGGGCGGGCTAACGCTGCTTTTATGGCAGCTGCTCCGGCATAAAACGGGCGAAATTAAAAGTAGCCTTCCTTTTTGCGTTGTTCCATAGAAGCATCGGATGTTTGGTCGTCTAAACGGGTAGCGCCGCGTTCGGTGATGGTTGATGTGGCGGTTTCCAGCACGATTTTTTCTATGCTGTCTGCGTCGGACAACACCGGTGCCGTGCAGCTGATGTCGCCCACGGTTCTAAAGCGCACTTGCATATTGATGATGTCTTCACCGGCTTTCACTGGGTTGGCGATGTCGCCGTTCACCAAGGGCACGTTGACTGGCACGATGGATCCACCACGCATGACCACGTCGCGTTGATGGGCGAAATAGATACTAGGCAAGGCCAGTTTTTCGCGTTCTATGTATTGCCATACGTCCATTTCCGTCCAGTTGGAAATAGGGAAGGCACGTATGTTTTCACCTTTATGGCTGCGGGCGTTATACAAATTCCATAATTCTGGGCGTTGATTTTTTGGGTCCCATTGGCCAAATTCATCGCGGAAACTCATGATGCGTTCTTTGGCGCGGGCTTTTTCTTCGTCGCGTCTGGCGCCGCCTATGCAGCAATCAAAACCAAATTCCTCTATGGCTTCCAATAAGGTCACGGATTGGTGTTTATTGCGCGATTCATCGGCCGATTTGAGCACCACCGTGCCGCGTTGCATGGAGTCCTCGACCGAGCGCACGATTAAGCGCTCGCCCAATTCCGCCGCGCGTTGATCGCGGAAATCGATGACTTCTTTGTAGTTGTGGCCGGTATCGATGTGCATCAATGGAAAAGGGAAGCGACCTGGTCTGAAAGCCTTTTCCGCCAAGCGCAAGATACAAAGCGAATCTTTACCGCCGGAAAATAGCAAGACCGGGTTGCTGCATTGGCCTGCTACTTCACGCAAAATGTAGATGGCCTCTGATTCCAGCCAATCTAAATGGGATAAAGCTTGTTGTTTTGATGTGTGTGTAGTCATAAGTTAAATTATTTTTTTACGTGCAATCCGCATTCTTTGTTTAAGGGGTCTTCCCACCACCAGCGACCGGCACGGATGTCTTCGCCCATGGCAATGGCGCGCGTGCAAGGGGCGCAGCCTATGCTGGGGTAAAATTGTTCGTGCAATTGATTGTACGGTACCTCATGCATGTGCACGTAGGCCCATACTTCCTGCTCGGTCCAGTCGCTTAATGGGTTGAATTTTTCCAGTTTATTGCCCTCATCAAACTCGCGTACTGGCAGGCTGCTGCGTGTGCTGGCTTGCGCCGCACGCATGCCGGTTACCCAAGCATCTTGGCCGGCTAATGCGCGTTGCAGTGGCTCCACCTTGCGCATGTAGCAGCAATCTTTACGTAAGTTGATGCTGTCGTAAAAGGCATTGATGCCGTGCGTTTGAACGTAGCGTTCAACCGATTCGTGTTGTGGGAAATAAAGCGTCAATTTGGTTTGGTAGTGGGCTTCGACACGCGCCATCAAGTCGTAGGTTTCAACCGGCAAACGGCCGGTATCCAATGAGAATAGGCTGATGGGCAGTTTTTTGCGCAAAATAATGTCGGTCAACACCATGTCTTCTGCGCTAAAGCTGTTGGCAAAGCTAATGCGCTTAAGCGTGGCGCAAGCCTCGCTTAATAAGCGGCTTACTTGCGTGGCTTTAGACTCAACGCTGGCCACTAGGCTGGCGGTCAACTCAGGATGTATCGCTGGGTTGGCGGCGCTGGGTTTTAAAGAAGAGGTGACGGACATGAGGCTTACCTGTTGTAGCGTCTAAATGCAGGGCGGGCTTCATCAACCGCGCCTTGGTAGGGCTGACTGAAGTCGTTTAGGCTGGCGATAGCCTCGGTAGCACTGCGGTCCGTGCGCATGGCAAAGCTATTAAAGCCGCTGCGTTTAAGGAAAAACAGTTGATCCCTTAGCACGTCGCCGACCGCACGCAATTCATTTTTAAAGCCATAGCGGCTGCGCAACAAGGTGCCCAGCGAAAAGATGCGACCGTCAGCAAAGCGTTCCACGTGCACGGCAATGATGGGTAAGGCGTTTAAATCCGCTTGCGCTTGGTTTAAATCGGTCAAGGATTCGTGGGTGTCCAACCATACACCCACTTCTTGCTGGTCCAAGCGAGCTTGCAGTTCCGTTTTCCTGGCGATGAATACCGTTAGCGGCACCAATACTTTTCCGTTGGCTGGAATAAGCGTGCCGGCGATTTGTTCTGGCGTAACGGTTTGTTCGCCGGTCAATTTGAATAAAACAACTTTGCCCGCTTGCTTACGCACTTCCTGTTGCGAAGGTGGCAAGGCGACGAATTGCCATGCATCCTCAGCAATGTTAGCCACACCGGCTTGCAAGCTAATTAGATGGCTCATGCTATGCCCTCCGCTTTGGCGGCATTTTTATCGGCGTAAACATGGGCTTTGAATGGGGCTATGCCTAAGCGTCGTACGGTATCAATGAAACGTTCTTCGCCATTACGCTCGGATAAGTAAACCGAGATCAATTTTTCCACCACCTGTGGCATTTCTTCGGCCGAGAAAGAGGGGCCTATGACTGTGCCTAGGCTGGCTTGGTTACCTTGGCTACCGCCTAAGGTCACTTGGTACCATTCGGAACCGTCTTTATCTATGCCCAAGATGCCGATGTGGCCGATGTGATGGTGACCGCAGGCGTTCATGCAGCCGGAAATATTCAATTCCAGTTCGCCTATGTCGTGTAAATAATCCAAATTATCGAATTGCATTTGTATGGCTTGCGCAATCGGAATGCTTTTCGCGTTGGCTAAGCTACAAAAGTCTCCGCCCGGGCAGCATATGATGTCGGTTAACAGGCCTACGTTAGGCGAAGCCAAGCCCTGCGCGCGGGCTTTTTCCCATAGGGCAAAAGCATCACTTAATTTGACGTCGGCTAAAATCAGGTTTTGTTCGTGTGAGACTCGCAATTCGCCGAAACTGTATTGCGCCGCCAAGTCTGCCACGGCATGCATTTGTTCGCTGCTGGCATCGCCCGGCGCTTGACCGTGGGTTTTTAATGACAGGGTCACGGCGCGGTAACCTGGTATTTTGTGGGCGTGCAAACTGCGTTTAGCCCATGCGGCAAACGCCGGGTTGCTAGCGGTGGCGGCATCGTAAGACGCATCATGCTGCGCTAACACCTCATACGGCATGGGTTCAAAATGCTGCGCCACCCTGGCCAATTCCGCTTCCGTGATGGTGTTGGGCGCATCTTTTAAATGGGCCCACTCGTCTTCCACTTGGCGTTTAAATTCGTCTATGCCTAAAGCTTTGACTAAAATTTTGATGCGCGCTTTGTAGGCGTTATCGCGCCTGCCGTGCAAGTTATAAACGCGAACGATGGCTTCGCAATAGGTCAGTGCGTGTTGCCATTCTAAGTGCTCGCGTATCACGGTGCCTAAAATAGGCGTGCGACCTAAGCCGCCGCCTACCCAAACCTTAATGGCCAATTGTTGTTGGGCGTCCAAATAAAACTCCATGCCTATGTCGTGCGCTTGCACGATGGCTCGGTCTTGTTTGGTGCCGGACACGGCGATTTTAAATTTGCGTGGCAATAGGGCGAATTCGGGGTGGAAAGTACTCCACTGACGCATCACCTCTGCCATGGCGCGCGGGTCGACCACTTCGTCAGGGGCGACGCCAGCAAATTGATCGGTGGTGATGTTGCGTATGCAGTTGCCTGAGGTTTGAATGGCGTGCATTTCCACCTTGGCCAATTCGGCCAGGATGTCCGGCACGTCTTCCAGCAAAGGCCAGTTAAGTTGCATGTTTTGTCGGGTGCTAAAGTGGCCATACGCTTTGTCGTATTGACTGGCAATGTCGGCTAGCTTGTGCAGTTGCTTGCTAGATAGCATGCCGTAGGGCACGGCAATTCTTAACATGGGCGCATGACGCTGGATGTATAAGCCGTTTTGCAAACGCAAAGGGCGAAATTCTTCATCACTTAGTTCGCCGGCTAAGTAGCGTTTGGTCTGATCGCGGTATTGCGCGACGCGCTCGTCAACTAGGCTTTGGTCTATTTCGTCATACTTATACATGGTCTGTTTTTCTTAATCGTATGTGTTGTTGCGGTGAGTTGGGTTGAGCACGGCATTTTAATGGAAAACCAGTTTCAAGCCCACAAAAATTAGTATCAATGCCAAGGCCATGCGCACCCAATGCTCGGCCAGTTTCAGGCTTAAATGGCTGCCTATCCAAATGCCGGGAATGGAGCCTATGAGTAAGGTGCCAAGCAAGCCATAATCGACGGTGCCAAGACTGGCATGGCCTAAGCCGGCCACCAAGGTCAAAGGGACGGCATGGGCAATGTCCGAGCCTATGATGGTGGTGATGGGGCGGTGAGGGTAAATGATGAGCAAAGCCGTCACGCCCAAGGCACCTGCGCCTACCGAGGTTAAGGTCACCAAAAAGCCTAAAATTAGGCCTAACAATAAGGTTAAAGCCGGCGCCCATTTAGCGCTGACCAAGTGTTCTTTCTTGGATAGTTTAGTTAGTTGATTTCGAAACAACACCGATAGAGAGGTAATAAGTAAAGCGATCCCTAGCCAAAACTTAATGCTGTCGACCGCCGCGTCCGAGGCGATGTCCATGTGTTTTAAATTAAGGGTGGTCAAGATGGAGGCTGGCACGCTGCCGTATGCCAGTAGTCGTACTATCTTCCAATCAATGTTACCCAGTTTGCCGTGAGCGAAAATGCCCACGCTTTTGGTCACGGCTGCGTAAAGTAGATCCGTGCCTACCGCGAACGCCGGTTTAATGTGAAAGAACAGCACTAGGATGGGCGTCATCAATGAGCCGCCGCCTACGCCAGTAAGACCGACCAATAAGCCCACTAAAAAACCTGCAATGATGTAACCAAATTCCATATGGCGTATCCGTTATCAAAAGAATGGAACTAAAAAATTTAGATGCGCACTATAGCAGGAGTAAATCAGTTTTTTTAGAATATGTTATTCTATGCGTATAATTTTTAGTTATATTGAATGCACGGTTTTAATGGAAAGAAGAGCTCATGAAATTACAACAATTGCGCTACCTAAATGAAGTGGCACGACAAGACCTAAATATCACCAATGCGGCTGAGGTTTTGTATACCTCTCAACCCGGTGTGAGTAAGCAGATTCAGTTGTTTGAAGAAGAGATAGGCCTGCAAATTTTTCAGCGAAACGGCAAACGTTTAACCGGCATTACCGAGCCTGGCCAGCAAATACTGAATCTGGCCGCCAAAGTCATGCAACAAGTCGACAACATCAAGCGGGTGGGTGATGAATTTGCCAACATCGAAACCGGTACCTTGACCATAGCCACGACCCACACGCAAGCGCGTTACAAATTGCCGACGGCAGTAAAGACCTTTATGACTAAGTTTCCGCATGTGAAACTCAATATCCATCAAGGCAACCCCAAGCAAGTGGCTGAACTGGTCGCCAATGGCGATGCGGACATAGGCATTGCCACCGAGTACATCAGCGATTTTGAAAATTTACTGTGTTTGCCTTGTTATAAATGGAACCGTTGTGTGGTGGTGCCGCATGGCCATCCATTGCTATTGGAAACCAATCTTAGTCTAAAGAAATTGGCGTCCTACCCGTTGATCACTTACGATTTTGGTTTCACTGGCGGCACGCTGGTATCGACCACCTTTAGCAATGCCGGCTTGTCGCCGAATGTGGTCTTGACCGCCATCGATGCCGACGTGATTAAAACCTATGTCAGCTTGGGCTTGGGCGTGGGATTGTTAGCCAACATGGCTTACGACGATGAGCGCGATGCCAGTTTGGTCAAAGTCGATGTCAGCCATTTATTTGCGGACAGCACCACCTATCTAGGTGTGCGCAAGGATGCCTTTTTGCGCAGTTATATGTATGGCTTGATTGAATTGATAGCGCCACAATTTAATCAGGCGGCGGTGAATGCGGCACTAAAAATAAGTGCATAATTAGCACTTAGCTCAATCAAAAAACAAAGGGATGTATGCGTCTGTCGGCTGTGCTGTTCTTGGTGGCGTGCATGTTGTGTGCTTGCAGCCTAAATCCGCCCAAATCAAAGCCTGTCTTGCTGTCAGGGCAAGTAGAAGCCGGTATGCCGGCCATAGATCCGACTAATGCCATATACGAATTGCCAGTGCGTGAGGGTGTAACTTACCAAGACGTCACGGAAAGTTTAAAAAGCTTGGCGCTAAGCATGAACTTTGTAAACCCGGCCAATTTCTCCATCACCGAACACATCAAAAACCGTGGCATAGACCCGCATGGCATTAAGGAAGTGCAAAGCTTCTGCAATTTAAGCCTGGGCACGGAGATCTTTCTTGATCATCCGGAATTCTTAGTGTTTGCGCCATGCCGCATCGCCATTTACGAAAAGCCGGATTCCAATCAGCGCATGCGTTTGTTTATTGCGCTGGCGAGGCCAACTTATGACCTAAGTCACATTAAGCAGCCGACTTTGCCGGCACAGCAAGCCGCAAGAGACTTAGAAACCAGTTTATTGGGCTTGATCAATAAAGCCAGTAAGGGCGATTTTTAGTGGCCATGCTAAGCGACATAGCCATCGCGCAAGCGGCAGAAATGCAAGCCATAAGGCAAATTGCGGCTACTCTAAATTTAGCGGGCGAGGATTTGCTGCACTATGGGCCGCATATTGCCAAGCTGTCGGCACAAGCCATGCAAAGATTGCAAGCTAAGCCAGACGGCCAGTTAATCCTGGTCACGGCCATTAGCCCAACCCCGGCCGGCGAGGGTAAAACCACCACCACCATAGGTTTGGCCGATGCCTTAAATCGCTTGCTGGCGGATAAGCAAAAAAGCGCCATGGTGTGCATGCGCGAGCCGTCGTTGGGTCCAGTGTTTGGCCTTAAAGGCGGGGCAACCGGTGGCGGCTACTCACAAGTGTTGCCCATGGAAGACATTAATTTGCATTTCACCGGTGACTTTCATGCCATCGCCAGTGCCAATAATTTGCTGGCCGCGTTAATTGATAACCATATATACCAAGGCAATGCCTTGAACATCGATCCGGATAGCATCAGCTGGCGCCGATGCTTGGACATGAACGATAGGGCACTTCGTGACCTTACCGTTCATAGTCATAGTAAAGACACGCAGACCAATACGTTTAATCCCTACAGCAGGCAAAGCGGATTTGACATTACCGTGGCCAGCGAGGTCATGGCGATCTTTTGCTTGGCCAGCTCTTTAGCCGATTTGCAACAACGCCTTGCCAATATACAGATAGGCCTAAACCACCAGCAGCAAGCCGTGTTAGCCAGCGACTTGCAAGCCGAGGGCGCGATGACGGCATTGTTGAAAAATGCCTTTCAACCCACCTTGGTGCAAACCTTGGCCCACACCCCGGCTTTGGTGCACGGCGGCCCGTTCGCCAATATCGCGCACGGCTGCAATTCCGTGGTGGCGACCCAGGCGGCCTTGAAATTGGCGGATTTTGTGGTGACCGAAGCGGGCTTTGGCGCGGATTTGGGCGCCGAAAAATTCATGGACATTAAGTGCCGCAAGACCGGCTTAAAGCCAGCGGCGGCGGTCTTGGTGGCCACCGTGCGGGCACTAAAATTTCACGGCGGGGTGGAGGTAAAAAACTTAAATCAGGAAAATACCGCCGCCTTGATTGCCGGCATGGCGAATTTGGAAAAGCACCTGACCAATTTGCAACACGCATTCCATTTACCCGTGGTGGTCGCCATCAACCACTTTGATAGCGACAGCGATGCTGAAATTGCCTGTTTGCAAGCGGCTGTCGCCAAGTTGGGTGCGCAAGCGGTGGTTTGCAAGCATTGGGCGCAGGGGGCGGATGGGGCAGTTGATTTAGCCGATGCGGTATTGCGTCTAATCGCCAGCAGTGGCGACCAAGCGTGTCGACTTTTGTACCCGGATACCATGCCCTTAGCCGATAAAATTAAGTGCGTGGCGCAACAAATATACGGAGCCAGCCAGGTTGAGTTCAGCCCTAAGGCCCTAGCAAGCTTGGCTAGTTTGGAAAAACACCACGGGCATTTTCCGGTGTGCATAGCCAAAACGCAGTATTCCTTTTCGTCCGACCCAACTTTGCGTGGGGCGCCTACTGGCCACGTGTTGACCGTACGCGAATTGCGTTTGTCGCGTGGTGCGGAATTCGTCGTGGTTGTATGCGGCGACATCATGACCATGCCAGGCTTGCCTAAGCAGCCTGCCAGTGAGCGCATAGCTGTTGACCAGGCAGGCCATATCAGTGGTTTAAGTTAATTGTTAGTGCTAGCCGAGGCCGGCTTTGCCGAGCAGACCATTAATAAATCGCGTTTTCTCGCCATGGCGTTGCCGGTAGCCGATGAGCGCGAGTTGGCTGCTGCCTTGCGCGCGTTTGCGGCTAAACATCCCAGCGCCCACCATTTGGCGTATGCCTATCGATTGAAAGTGGGCACGGCCATCGTACCGCGATTTTCCGATGCCGGTGAGCCGTCGGGTACGGCCGGCATGCCTGCACTCAAGCTCATAGAGGGGCGGGATTTGATTAATGTGTGCGTGGCAGTGATACGCTATTACGGCGGCATTAATTTAGGCACAGGCGGGTTAGCGCGTGCTTATGGCGGAACGGCTAAGCTGGCTTTAGATCAAGCCAAAACCGATGCGTTTGTTGAAATGCAGCATTACCCATTAAGCCTTAGCTACAAACAAATGGACACCATGAACAGTGCCTTGCAAAAATGCAAGGGCAGCATCGTTAGCAAAAGCTTCGGCGAGCAAGTGAATTTGGTGCTGAACTTGCCGGTCCATGAAGCGGCCAATTTTCTAAACCGTTTTAAGCCCTATGGGGAATAAGCACACATTTCATCAACAAATAAATCGGCTTATGCTATTGTGGCAAAAAATTTCTTAGGTGTAATGAAGGTGTATGCATGACTAAAACAATTAAACTCAGCCCAGCGACTGCGCACGAAGTGGCCGCTTGGATCATGGCCGCCATTGCGCTGGTATTTGTCCTGTTATTTCATTTGTTGCCGGCTGTGTTGGCGGGCTTGTTGGTTTTTGAATTGGTGCACATCATCACGCCCATGCTGGCTAGAAGGTTTTCGAACAATAAGCCGAGCAATGTATCGAAATTATGGGCAGTGGCCATACTGGTGGTGATTATTGTCAGCTTGCTGGCCTTTGCCGGCGCTGGCTTGGTGGCTTTTTTTAGATCCGATTCGGGCAGCTTAACCGTGCTGCTGGCGAAAATGGCGCAAATCATAGAAGACAGCCGCAAGATATTGCCGGCTTGGTTGTTTGAGCATTTGCCGGCAGACGCCATTACCTTTAAAGAACAAGCATCACAGTGGTTGCGCAGTCATGCCGATGAATTGCAAGTGGTGGGTAAAGAAGCCGGTAGGGCAACCGCACACATCTTGATAGGCATGATCATAGGCGGCATTTTGGCTGTGCGCGATGCCGTGGCCATGGATAACTTCAAGCCGTTTGCGCGGGCCTTAGCTTGCCGCGGTGAGTTTTTTAGCGATGCGTTCAAGCGCGTTGTGTTTGCTCAAGTGCGCATTTCCGCTATTAACACGGTTTTTACTGCCATGTACTTGGCCTTGGTGTTGCCTATGATGGGGGTGCATCTGCCGCTGATTAAAACCATGATAGCCATTACCTTTGTGGTCGGTTTGATCCCGGTGATAGGCAATTTAATCTCCAATACCATGATAGTCATCGTTAGCCTCAGTCAGTCCTTGTTGGTGGCGGCGGGTTCGTTGCTGTATTTGATAGTTATCCATAAGTTGGAGTATTTTTTAAATGCACGCATTGTTGGCAGTCAGATACGCGCTAATGCCTGGGAGCTGTTAATTGCCATGCTCTGCATGGAAGCTGCATTTGGTCTAACTGGCATTGTCGCTGCGCCGATTTACTATGCCTACATCAAATCGGAGCTGCGTGCCCGCGACCTAGTCTAAGCGACCCTTGCCTCATACATTGCTCAAGCGGGACTGGCCCCATCAGGTATAATCGATCCCATGATACAAATTTCCATATTGGTCTTGCTGTTGCTCATTTTCTTGCTGTTACTCAGGCTGATAAGCCGGGGTTCAGCGGGCAATCAACAAGCCTTAATACTGCAGCAGTTAGAAGAAAAGCACCGGGCCATGTTGCTGGATTTTAATGACGGCTTAAATAAATTGGGCGACCGCTTAAGCGCGTCCTCGCAAGAGACCAGCGAACGCTTGCGTGCTAGCGTGGCCAACGAGTTGCAAAGCACACGCGAAGCCATGCAAGCCTTACAATTGGCGCAAAACAGCAATTTAGCATTGACCCGTGAAAGCATCATGGAGAAACTGCACACCACCTTGGCGGAACAAGGCCAAGCGCAGCAAGCCTTGATTAACGACACCATGCTTAAAGCCACCACCACCTTAAGCCTGAGCATAGAGAGTCTAAGCAAAGCCGTGGATAACCGTTTGGAGCAAATAGGTGGCAAGGTATCCGAGCGCTTGGACGAGGGCTTTAAGAAAACCAATCAAACCTTTGTTGATGTGATGGCGCGATTGGCCACCATAGATGAGGCGCAAAAGAAAATCGATGGCTTAACCACCAACGTGGTGAGCTTGCAAGAGTTGTTGGGCGACAAGCGTTCGCGTGGTGCCTTTGGTGAGGTGCAATTGGAGGCCTTGGTGCGCAATGTATTGCCGGTTAACTCCTACGCCATGCAGCACACCTTTGAAAACGGTACGCGCGCCGATTGCGCCTTATTCCTACCTGAGCCCACCGGCACGGTCGCGGTGGACAGTAAGTTTCCTTTGGAAAACTACCACCGCATGTTTGACAGTAAGTTGCCCGACGCCGAACAACTGCTGGCGGAAAAGCAATTCAAACTGGACGTGAAGAAACACGTCGATGATATCGCCAAAAAATACATTATTTCCAATGTCACGTCCGACGGCGCGGTGATGTTTATTCCGGCCGAAGCGGTGTTTGCTGAATTGCACGCCTACCATCAAGATGTGATTGAGTACGCCATGAATAAGCGCGTTTGGGTGGTGTCACCCACGACCTTGATGGCGGTCTTGAATACCGCGCGCGCGGTGTTAAAGGACGTGGAAACGCGCAAGCAAGTGCACGTCATTAAAGAAGAGTTGGCTAAGCTCAGCAAAGACTTTGGGCGCTTTGATCAGCGCATGAAGAAACTGGCCGACAACATCCGTCAGGCGCATGAAAATGCCCAAGACGTGCACATCTCCAGTCAAAAAATCACCCAACGTTTTGCTAAGATTGAACGCGTCGAACTGGCCGATCAGCCGCTCGATGTGTTGGATGTAGTAGATGATAAAGAAGATTAATATATTTACATAAAACTATGAAAATAAAGATATTTTATTTTGCAAGATTGAAAGAAACCTTAAAGTTTTCCAGTGAAGATTTGGAATTGCCGGACACCGAACTGAGCTTATTGAAACTAAAAGGCCTGTTGGCTAAACGCAGTGAGGTCTGGCAAAAAATGTTACTCGGCAGCTTAAAAGTCCGGGGCGCGATTAATCACGTATTGGTCGATGACCAGGCTTTAATTGTCGACGGTGACGAGGTGGCGTTTTTCCCACCGGTGACCGGCGGCTAAGTCAGTCCCTTAATTAATGCCACCATGAAAATTGCCGTTCAAAGCGAAGATTTTGATTTAAATTTTGAGTTAGCTCGCATGCGCGAGTCGCGCCAAGGCATCGGTGCCTTGGTGAGTTTTGTTGGCTTGGTGCGTGATTTAAACGATGGCGAGTCGGTGAGTCAATTGACCTTGGAGCATTACCCGGGCATGACCGAGAAAGCCTTGCAGGCTATAGTGGCTGACGCAGCCAGCCGTTGGGCTGTGTTGGATGCAACCGTGATTCATCGCGTGGGTAGCCTGCAGGCTAGCGAGCAAATCGTTTTGGTGGCGGTAGCCAGTGCGCACCGCGATCAGGCCTTTAAAGCCTGCGAATTCATTATGGATTACTTGAAAACGCAAGCGCCATTTTGGAAGAAAGAACTGACCGCAAGCGGTGAACGCTGGTTGGACGACAAGGACAGTGACCACGATGCGCAAAAGTGCTGGCAACTGCCTTAAAAATAATGTTAAACACTATCGATTTGATAATTTAGTTAGGTGATATGTCACAGTCTTTAAGCCCTGAGCAATTAACCCTGAATATTGACCCCAAGCAATTTAAATTTGCGGATACTTCATCCTTGCTGGGAGGCAAGCAATGCAGCGCGCAGCAACAGGCCTGGGTGGCGCAATCCGAAGCCAAAAAAGCCGCTGAATTTGGCTTGGCTATCCGCCAACCCGGTTTCAATTTGCTGGCGCTGGGCGAGCCTGGTACAGGGCGCACCACCTTGATGTTAAGTGCGATGCACGATGCCGCGGTCAAGCAAGCGCTACCTAAGGATTTGGTTGCCTTGTATCCTTTTGACAGCCAAGGCAAACCGGTTTTTTTAAAATTACCGGCAGGGGTGGGCGGTCAATTAAAACAAGCCCTGGATCAATTTATTCGGCATTTGGCTAAAGAGTTAGCCAATTTGTTGGAAGCGCGCATCAAGGATCAAGCCAGCACCGCCATAGCGACCTTTCTCAGCGCGCAATTGCAAGGCATCAATGCCAGCGTTCCGGCGATTGCCAACAACCCAAGCTTGCTGGCTTATTTTGCTTGGATGCAAAAAGACATCATGGAGTATTTGGAAGCCTGGCAGCCCAGTGCGGCAGGCGAGGGAGACAGCAATCTGGATGCCTTGTTAAGCGAAAGCTTTTTTGGCCGTTACCGCGTGAATTTATTGGTGGATCACCATCAAGGCGTCTTGGCTGCGGGTCAGAGCGCGGCGCATGCGCCAGTCATTTACGACAACGACCCCAGTTTGCAATCGCTATTTGGCGGCATAGAAAGTGCAGCGGAATCCAGTGCGGCGCCGGACTTTTTGCGTTTGCGCGCCGGCAATTTGTTGCGTTCCGACGGCGGCACATTGATGATTAACTTACGCGATCTTTTGGCAGACGAAGCCAATGGGGCGCAGATATTAGAAAAGCTACATCGCTTTTTACGCAACGGCACTTTGCAGATAGAAGATTTAGCCAGCAGTGGCAGCGCAGGTGGCAGTTTTGTGAGCGCGCAATCCGTCATACCGGTGTCGGTTAAATTGGTGCTGGTGGCCACGCGCGAAGATTATTACTTGCTGATAGACGAGAACTACGATTTCTTTAATTATTTCCCGATCAAGATTGAGTTCGCCGAAAAAGTAAAAGCCAGTCCGGATAATTACGCGGCTTATGCTGCTTTTATCGCACAAAAATGCCAGCAATTTAATTGCAGTCACTTCACGGCTGCCGCCGTGGTGGCTTTGTTACAAGCCATGCATAGGTTGGAAGAAGACCAAACACGCTTAAGCACCGAATTTGCCGTGCTAGAAAAATTGATGTTAGAGAGCGCCGCGGCAGCCAGTTTGCGTGAGGCTAAATTAGTCGATGTGGAAGACGTGAAAGCTGCTATCAGTCGGCGTTATGCCAGACACGGTTACATAGAAGGGCACATGCGTGACTCCATCGTCGATAACGAATTGATGATTACCGTGCAAGGCGAAGCCGTCGGCCAAATCAACGGTTTAACGCACATAGACCTAGCCGACGCCAGTTTTGGCTCGCCCATCCGCATTTCGGCTAATTGCTATGCCGGTCGACGCGACGTGTTAACCATAGACCGAGAAGTACTGATGAGCGGGCCCACGCACGATAAAGGCGTGATGATATTGCAAAGTTGGTTGCACACCAATTTTGCCAAATTAAACCCGCTGAACATGACGGCCTCATTGGTGTTTGAACAAGAATACAACGGCGTCGATGGCGATTCCGCATCGTGCGCGGAGTTATTCGTGCTCTTATCGGCATTGTCTAAATTGCCTATTAAGCAAGGCATAGCCGTGACCGGTGCCTTAAATCAACACGGTGAAGTGCTGCCGGTGGGTGGTCTTAATGAAAAGATAGAAGGCTACTTTAGGGTATGTAAAGACATAGGCTTAGATGGCACGCAGGGCGTGTTGATTCCAGGTCGCAATGTTCGTCACCTCATCTTGGCGGACGAAGTGGTGGAGGCGGTGGCGCAGGGTCAATTTCACATTAACACCATGAATAATGTGGCAGAAGGCATATTGCTGCTTACTGGCCATACCCTTGAAGCCGTTAGCGTCTTGGCAACTGAAACCTTGGCATCCTTCAAGTTGGTGTTGGAGCAAAATCTACCAAAAACCACCTTGCTAGAGCGCTCGCGTTAAGCCATCTTGTAGATTTAAAGCAATAGGAATAGCGAAGTGGAAAGCAAATGCCGGCTAGACAAATGGTTGTGGGCGGCGCGTTTTTTTAAAACCCGTAGCCTAGCCACCACGGCCATCGATACCGGCAAAGTGCATTTGGATGGCGATAGGGTAAAGCCAGCGAAGGAATTGCGACCTGGGCAGCTGGTGGCCATACGCACGCGTGACATCGAGATTGAAGTGGCCGTGTTGGCTTTATCCAATGTGCGCAAGGGCGCGCCGGAGGCCGCATTGCTCTACCAAGAAACGCCGGCTAGTCAAGCTAAGCGAGAAAACCTCAAGGTCACCGGCTTGGATGCCCACGCGCAACGCGAGCGCGGTGCAGGTCGACCAACTAAGCGCCAACTACGCGACATTAAAAAATTCACCGGCAATAGCTATTAATCTCTGCTGGCAATAAATCCTCTCAACTAAGCAGCATTATCTAGCTGTAGGCATACAGCAGTTTAAACATTTTCGTGTTTGAACTTATCTTGGTTGGCTTCATCAAAACGGCGCATTTTTGACTGGTTACTTATAACCAATTTGTAATAAAGTGTAAATTAATCAGTTATATACATGGTTTTTGCTAGAATTAACCTTACGGATAAAGCGTATTAAGTCAGCCGACTTAATCGCCCAATGCCGAGATATTTAATACGAATGGAGATTTTTAAAATGTTACGTTTAACTGTAGGTGCTGGTTTAATTGCCGCTGCTTTTTTTGCAAACACTGCCATGGCTGGTCACGATAGCCTTAAGCCTAAATCACACGACGCCTTAGGTAAAGCCGTTAAAGCAGCGCTGGCATCGCATGATGGCAAAATTGTTAAAGTTGAATTCAAAAATGAAGGCAAAAACGGCGTTTATGAGTTTGATATTGAGTCCGCTGACGGCACCTCATGGGACATTGAAGTCGATGCAAAAACAAGTAAAGTCACGGAAGTTGAGCAAGAAGTAAAGGCAGATGACGCTAAGTTTAAAGCTGCGGTTAAGGTAACGGAAGCGGCAGCAAAAGCCACGGCTTTAGCGGCCCACCCAGGCAATGTGACGGAAACGGAATACGAAGTAGAGCCAGACGGTAAAGCTTCTTACGAATTCGACATCACGGCTGCTGACGGTAAAGAGTACAAAGTGGAAGTGGATGCGGCCACTGGCAAAATCGTAGAAGACAACGAAGAAGCTTACCAAATTGGTAAAGAGTAATACTTAATCGTTTTACGATAGTCCGTAAAAAAAGCAAAAAAGGCGCCTAAGGCGCCTTTTTTGCTTTATTAATATGCAAACTAAAAATCCATCCACTAAGCGCACACACAACCCTTCAAATTATGACGCGCTTCATTTCACTGCTTGGATTTTCTGTTATGAGTAATGCGATAACTGTGCCAGTTTTTATGGGCGATTAAATTCAGCGCTAATGCATTGAATTTAATCGGTATTAAATCTAACCGTGTTTTATAGCCGGACCAGTTTAGCTGTGGGACTAGGTTGAAATTAGCCAAGGTGGTTGTATATAACCACCTGTAGCCAATTATTTATTAAACGCGATCCCACCTAGCAAGGCTGCCACTGGGGCTTTTTTACTGTTATTGGTCGGCGCCTTAACGGCTGCTTGTTTCTGCGCCACCACCGCTTCATAAGGCTTATCAAACCAAGGGTCGGTGTTTTTCTTTTTAGGCGCAGGCCTTCTGCTGGCAGAGGCATCTTGACCTGCAGACGCATAGTTAGTGCTGGCATGGCTGGCTACAGGCTTTTGTGCGCTGCGGCTGCGTGCGCCAGCCCTATCAATTTCTATGCTTTCTTTAGGAATCTCGCGTTTAATCAGTTTTTCAATTTCCACCAAGTATTTGTCTTCTTCAGGGCTGACAAAAGAAATGGCCACGCCTAATGCGCCTGCTCGGCCAGTGCGGCCTATGCGGTGCACGTAATCTTCCGGCGCGCTGGGTATTTCGTAGTTAATTACCATGGGTAATTGGTCTATGTCTAAACCGCGCGCGGCCACGTCGGTGGCCACCAATACCGTGGCTGCGCCTGATTTGAATGCATCCAAGGCTTTAATGCGCTCTTGTTGCGATTTGTCGCCATGAATGGCGTCGGCAGCTATGCCTACCTTGGCTAAGCTGCGGCTTAAGCGGCTGGCGGTGATTTTAGTTTTAGTGAAAATTAAGACTTGTTTGGAGTCGCTGTTTTTCAATAGCTGTATCAACAAGGCTTCTTTATCGCTTTGCGCAACCGGGTAAACCTTTTGCGTAACGTTATCGTTGGTGGCGTTGCTGCGTGCCACTTCGATTAGCTGGGGATGGCTTAAAAAGTCGTCGGCCAGTTTTTTAATTTCATTGGAAAACGTGGCTGAAAACATCAAGGTTTGCCGTTGTTTAGGTAGCAAAGCTAGGATTCTTTTTAGATCTGGCATAAAGCCCATGTCTAGCATGCGATCGGCTTCATCGAGAACTAATACTTGCACTTGATTCAGTTGCAAGGTTTTTTGTTCGATATGGTCGAGCAGGCGACCCGGGGTCGCAACCAACACTTCCACACCGGTTTTCAAATGCGGGGTTTGCGTTTTAATGTCCACGCCACCGAACACCACTAATGAGCGTAAGGGCGTGTGCTTGGCATAGGCTTTGACGCTTTCTTCTACTTGGATGGCCAATTCGCGTGTCGGGGTTAAGACCAGTGCGCGTATCGGGTGTTTAGCAGGAGAGGCGCCGTTATTGGCAAACGGCAATAATTTTTGCAGTAGCGGCAATGAAAAGGCCGCAGTTTTACCGGTGCCGGTTTGTGCGCCTGCCATTAAGTCACCGCCAGCTAATGCTAGCGGGATGGCTTGCGCCTGAATTGGGGTGGGGGTGGTGTACCCTGAATCGGTCAGTGCTCTGAGTAACTCGGGCGCCAAGCCTAAGCTGTCGAACTGTACGGTTTCTGTCATTGTTTCTCTCTAATTAGGGGCCGGGGGTTGGCATGGCTTGAATACAAGCGATGCCATTCCCAGCCGCTAGGTTCTATCCTTAATTATGCAAAGCTACGTGGACGACGCGGTGCATTGCTCCCTGCATTCGCATTGCCAAAGCTACGCGTGTCATTATTGGCACGAGCTGGACGGCTGTCCGGTCTAGCGCTATCACGACGTTGCGGTGCAGCAGAGCGATCGGCACGGGCAGCATCGTTGCGGCCTTCGT
>CAJBBQ010000168.1 GCA_903951385.1 uncultured Pseudomonadota bacterium | reverse complement strand
ACCGGTGCTAACATCACGTGTTTTTAGGTAATCTAGTACGGCGCGCGCATTTCGCCGGTTGGCGTATTAAGGTCTACTACTTCACTGTCTTTAATTAACATTTTTAGTCCCGATTATTGCGTTTTGGAATAGCCATATATGATAAAGCAAGCAGGCTTATTCATACAGTGTTTTGATGTAAAAAATATAAAATGCATGACAAGATCGGCGTTTTAGTGTCAAATTCGGCCTTACTTTTATGATGTGATTAAGAATGAAAATGCAAGAAACCTCAGTCCGCTGGCAGCCCTTTGAAAGTATCGATTTTTTGCGGCACGCTGTCTGCAATGCCATTGCTTTAAGCGCCAGTCGAGCCATCGCCCAGCGCGGTCGTTTTGATTTGGTATTAGCCGGGGGCAATACCCCGCGCGCCATTTATCGATTATTGCGTGATATGCAGACGGATTGGTCTAAATGGCATGTCTATCATGGCGATGAGCGTTGCTTAAGCCCAGATCATGAAGACCGAAATAGCTTGATGGTGCAGCAAGTCTTGCTTGATCACGTGCCCATCCCGCCACAGCAAGTGCATCACATTCCAGCCGAACTGGGCCCACTTGCAGGGGCAAGCGCCTACGCAAAAACCATGCGAAACGTAGCTAGTTTTGATCTGGTCTTGCTAGGTTTGGGTGAGGATGGCCATACGGCATCGCTGTTTCCCGGTCACGCCGTGGACAACAGCGCCGATGCCGTGCCGGTATTTGATTCGCCAAAGCCGCCTTCAGAGCGCATCAGCCTAAGCCATAATAGATTAAGCGATGCCGAGCAAGTGATCTTTATCGTTAGCGGCGCTGGCAAGCAGCAAGCCGTTAATGACTGGCGTGGGGGCGTGCCCATTCCGGCTACCTTGATACGCCCAGCGAATGGGGTCGAGGTGTATGCTTACGAGGTGAGTTTGGCTTGATTGTTTTCTATCAAGACGCCTATTAGACGCAGTTGTTCTTTCTGTATGGCCATTAATTCCGACCATTGACCTTCACGCAGCAAATCCACTTTTTCGTGCAACAGCATGATTTCCAATTCGGCTTTAAGGTTGACCTCGTAATCGTGGTCAGCATTGAGCCGGTCTTTTTCTGCTTGCCGGTTTTGTGACATCAAAATAATGGGTGCCTGAATGGAGGCGAGCATGGACAAGAACAAATTCAATAAAATATACGGGTAGGGGTCAAAGCTTTTATTGTAGTTGGCCAATATCACTGAATTAAGTATTACCCAGCACACCAATGTGACGGCGAATAGGCCGATGAATGCCCATGACCCGCCAAATTTAGCGACCGCATCGGCAGCGCGTTGGCCGCTGCTGATGTGGCTATCCATGGCTTGCGATGGCGCGGTGGATATGTGTTTGCGCTCGGTTATATGCCGCGCCACTTTTTTGGTGCGTGCATCCATGTTCTCATAGCTTGCGCCCAATAGTTTTTCTGCAATCGGGTGTTTTTTAGCTGTCATGGCGTGCGCCCTTAAGTTAGCTGTTTTGGATGACTATATTAGGAAATTTAGCGCTGTGATCCAAACTGCTGTTGGCTATTTTAATAGCAGCAGTCCGGGCTATCTTTTTATAAATGGCCGCGATTTTCCCGTTTGGGTCAGCTGCCACAGAGGGCTGGCCACCGTCTGATTGCAAGCGTATGTTAATGTCTAAGGGCAAGCTGCCCAACAAATCCACTTGGTAGTCCTGGCACATGGTGGCACCACCGCCTGCACCAAAAATGTGTTCTTCAAAGCCGCACTGCGAGCAAATGTGGGTACTCATGTTTTCAACGATACCCAAAATAGGAATGCTGACTTTCTCAAACATTTTTAAACCTTTGCGCGCATCAAGTAGGGCGATGTCTTGTGGGGTGGTGACGATGATGGCGCCGGTCACCGGTATTTTTTGTGCCAGCGTTAATTGTATGTCACCTGTGCCCGGTGGCAAATCGATGATTAGGTAATCCAGATCGCGCCATTTGGTGTCGCGTAGCAATTGCTCTAGTGCGCCGGTCACCATGGGGCCGCGCCATACCATGGGCGTGTCGTTGTCGATAAGGAATCCGATGGACATGGCTTGTATACCATGCGCTTGCATGGGGTCCATGGTTTTACCATCGCTGCTTTCTGGGCGGCCGCTGATGCCCAGCATATGCGGTTGGCTAGGACCATAAATAT
This sequence comes from uncultured Pseudomonadota bacterium, assembly GCA_903951385.1. Taxonomy (GTDB): domain Bacteria; phylum Pseudomonadota; class Gammaproteobacteria; order Burkholderiales; family Methylophilaceae; genus Methylotenera; species Methylotenera hypolimnetica. The sequence continues at coordinate 2,799 of CAJBBQ010000168.1, read as the reverse complement.
CGGCATCCAACAAGCCTACCGTGGCGCCTTCAGCGGCCAGGGCTAAGGCTAAGTTGACGGAGGTGGTGGATTTGCCTACCCCGCCTTTACCAGAGGCAACGGCGATGATGTTTTTTACATTGGGTAATAGCGTCACGCCTTGTTGGGCTTTGTGCGCGACTATGCGGCTACCAATATTGACCGTGACTTTGCTTACACCGGGCAGGGCAGCCAGCGTTTCGCTGACCAAATTTTGCACTTGGCCCATGACCGATTTAGCTGGGTAGCCAAGCACGATGTCCAAGCTGACATCGCTGCCATTTATTTGGATATTTTTGGCTGATTTGCTGCTGATAAAATCCTTGCCGGTATTCGGGTCTATGCAGACTTTTAAGGTGCTTTGGATGAGAAGTTCGGTGACGGCCATGCGTGCAGTTCCTGTTAGTGTTTAGTTAAAAATAAACTTGAGTAAAACGATAAGATATTTTAACCGATAGTCCTGCGGGCTTGGGTGATATTTGCATGGCTTGCTAAGCTAGCACTAAACAGGCTGTCGCATAAAATGCGCAATCAACGCTGGGTTAAGCTGGCGGCATTTGCTAGAATACCGTTTTCGCTAAATAGATCCATTTATCTCATGGCCACCGCACACACAGCACGCAAGATCCTCGTTACATCAGCCCTTCCTTATGCCAATGGCAGTATACATCTAGGCCATTTGGTTGAATACATACAAACCGATATTTGGGTGCGCTTTCAAAAAATGCAAGGGCATACCGTGCATTACGTTTGTGCCGACGATACGCATGGCACGCCGATTATGTTGCGGGCGGAAAAAGAGGGCATCACGCCAGAAGCCTTAATAGCCGATGTGCACAAGCAGCACAGTGCCGATTTTAATGAATTTTTAGTGGGCTTCGATCACTATTACTCGACCAACGCCCCGGAAAACAAAGCCCTGTCACAAAGCATTTACCTGGCGCTTAAAGGCGCAGGAAAAATAGCCAGCAAAGTCATAGAGCAGTTTTATGACCCGCTTAAAAACATGTTTTTACCGGATCGCTTCATTAAAGGCGAGTGCCCTAAATGCCATGCCAAAGATCAGTACGGCGATTCGTGTGAAGTGTGCGGCGCAACGTACAACCCCACCGAGTTAATTAATGCCTATTCTGCCGTTTCCGGTGCTGCACCGGTGCGCAAAGAGACCGAGCATTACTTTTTCAAATTATCGGAATGCGCTGATTTTTTAAAGGAATGGACTCGCTCAGGCACCTTGCAGGGTGAAGCCGCAAATAAAATGTCGGAGTGGTTTGAAAGCGGCTTAAACGATTGGGATATATCACGCGATGCACCGTATTTTGGTTTTGAAATCCCGGATGCGCCCGGCAAGTATTTTTACGTCTGGCTGGATGCGCCTATAGGTTACATGGCCAGCTTTAAAAAGCTCTGCGCGGACACCGGTTTGGATTTTGATGAGTACTGGGCCCAAGATGCCAAAACGGAGTTGTACCATTTTATTGGTAAAGACATTCTGTATTTTCATGCCTTATTTTGGCCGGCCACATTGGAATACAGCGGTTACCGTAAACCAACGAAAATTTTTGCCCATGGCTTCTTGACCGTGAATGGTGAAAAAATGAGTAAATCGCGCGGCACATTTATTACTGCACGCAGCTACTTGGAACACATTAAGAATCCGGAATACTTGCGTTACTATTACGCAGCCAAACTCAATAGCAGCATGGAAGACATCGATTTAAGCCTGGATGATTTCGTGGCCAGGGTAAACAGCGATTTAGTCGGCAAATACATCAATATAGCCAGCCGCACTGCCGGCTTTATTAATAAACAATTCGACGGTCAATTACGGCCCTCCGCCAACAACCCGGTGGTGGCTGAACTTAAATCCAGCGCAGCCATGATAGCCGAGGCTTTTGATAACAGGGAATACGGTAAGGCCTTGCGTGAAATCATGCGCTTGGCAGACAGTGCCAACGGCTTCGTCGCAGAAAAAGCCCCTTGGGTGATGGCCAAGCAAGCAGATCAAACGCAAGCCTTGCAAGAAGTGTGTTCCGATGCGTTGGAATTATTCCGTTTGCTTACCCTGTACTTAAAACCAGTCTTGCCAAAATTGGCTGGCGAGGTAGAGCAATTTCTCAATCTAGAGTCATTAAGCTGGGCCAGTGTTACGGCAGAATTAACAGCCGGGCATCGCATACAAAGCTACCAACATTTAATTACCCGTATCGACCCTAAATGGATACTAGACATGACTGAAGCCAATAAAGAAAACCTCACTGCCAGCCCAACGGTAGCGCCAGTAAAGGCTAGCGTTGCGCCTGCTGCAACCAGCGGCATGGAAATCAGCATAGACGACTTTACCAAGGTGGATTTGCGCATCGCTAAAATTATTCATGCGGAACACGTGGAAGGCGCAGAAAAATTACTTAGATTGAGTTTAGACATAGGCGAAGCTAAGCCTAGGCAGGTGTTTGCTGGGATTAAATCGGCTTACGATCCAGACCAATTAATAGGCCGATTGACTTTGATGGTGGCCAATCTGGCGCCACGTAAAATGAAGTTTGGCCTCAGCGAAGGCATGGTGTTGGCGGCCAGTGACGAGAGCGGCGGTCCGTTCATTCTTAGCCCTGATGCCGGCGCGCAATTGGGTATGCGGGTAAAGTAATAACCCAATCGCTAAATAAGCTTAAGGTTTCTTAGACGCTGCTTTTTGTGACGAGGGCTTGATGGCAATGGGTTTTTCGGTGATGACCTGTTGTTTAGCAGGATTTGATTTGCCTAGCCGTGATATGCCAGGTT
>CAJBBQ010000167.1 GCA_903951385.1 uncultured Pseudomonadota bacterium | reverse complement strand
GCCGCGGGTGTTTTTAGCAAATTTAGCCAGGCAACGCGTTGCCAAAGGTCGGCGACGCTGGCCTGCAATCGGGGCAGCAGCGCGCCCTCAATTTGCACCGCGTAGTCGACGCGTGGCGGTACGTTGTTGGGGTTGGGGACATTGTTGTCGTCTATGATGTTGATGCCCCCAATAAAACCGATGGTCCCATCGATCACCACCATTTTGCTGTGCAAGCGCCGCAAGCGGTTTTTTTGCAAGGACCACGGGGAAATACGCGCCCGATAAAACAGCACATTAACCCCGGCCGCTCGCATGCTGGCAACGTATACCGAACTCAATTTTTGGCTGCCAAAGCCGTCTAACAATACATTTACGCGGACACCGCGTTGGGCTGCGTCCATCAATGCTTGGCCTATTGCTTGGCCGGTTTGGTCGGCTTGAAAGATGTAGCTTTGCAGGTGGATTTCTATTTTGGCTAGGTGTATGGCTGTTATGAGTGCCGGAAAGTATTCGCCACCACTGCGTAGTAATCTAATTTGATTGCCAGCAATAAACTGCATCATAGTTTGCGTAAAGTCGCGCTTAACACGGCGTGGTCCGATAGTTTTAAAAACTGCGGCCCGGCGTGCACCATAGTGTGTTTAACGCTAAAGCCGCGCAGGTAGATGCGGTCTAAATGGAACATCGGTAGCCACGATGGAAAGCTGCGCGCCAATTGGCCGGTATGCTGTTCGAATGCTTCGTGCATGCCTAGCTGCAGGGCGAATTGGCGGCCAGAGCGCCGGCCCCAATCGTTAAAATCGCCGGCTAGTATCAGCGGTGCATTATGCGGAATGCTGTCCTGTATGTAGTCGCTAATGGCCTTGAGTTGTTGGCGCCGCCATTTGGCAAACAAGCCCAAGTGCACGCATAAGGTGTGCAAAGGCTGGTCCCAATTGGGCACGATAATTTCGGCGTGCAGCATGCCGCGTTGTTCGCTGCCGTGCGCGGAGATGTTTAGGTTGTGCGTTTGGCTAATGGGGAATTTAGACAGCATGGCATTGCCATGGTGGCCGTTTGGGTACACCGCATTTTTGCCGTAACAATGGTCATGCCAAACGCTGTCCGCCAAAAACTCCATTTGACCGGATTTGGCACCCAAGGAATGACGGTGTTTGCTGTGCAAATCTTGTACTTCTTGCAAGAAAATCAGGTCGGCTTCCAGCTTTCTTAACATGTCGCGTTGCAGGTGCAAAGAGAAGCGCGCATTGAAGTGGGTGTAGCCCTTGTGCATGTTAAATGTGGCAATGCGTAAAGTATTGTGCAAAATGGCTACAGTGGACTCGTTTGGTTGGCATGCTGATACCACAATGATAAGCTTTTTGAACAATTAATTACAAACTAATCAGGCATTTGTTGTAAAATCACGGCTATTGTGAAAAGGCGCTTCTGGCGCCTTAATTGTTTGTATAAAAGCTTAAAGATTAAATGAAAAACATTCGTAATTTTTCCATTATTGCCCACATTGATCACGGTAAATCCACCTTGGCCGATCGCATCATTCATTTGTGTGGCGGCTTGGCTGATCGGGAGATGGAAGCGCAAGTGCTCGACTCCATGGACATTGAGCGTGAGCGCGGCATCACCATTAAAGCGCAAACCGCCGCTTTGCAGTACAAGGCCGACGATGGCCAAATTTACCATTTGAATTTGATTGACACCCCGGGTCACG
>CAJBBQ010000166.1 GCA_903951385.1 uncultured Pseudomonadota bacterium | reverse complement strand
TCTACGCCGTCTAATATAAGGAAGAATGGCGGCTCGTCTAAATCGGACTCTAAAATATCGTGTATGTCTTTATATGGAATAGGCGTATCTACCACACGAGCAATCACGCCCTGATGGCGACCATTCATACCAGCCATGCCATCTAATCGACTGCGTTCCACCTCCATCACCCGCACATTAAAGGACTCCGCCATCTTTAGCAGATCCTTCATGCGCGCATCCACTCGATCTTTATCAATCAATATTTCTTGAACGCTGGCGCTGTGTTGGCGCAAGCGGCTCAGCACAGCATGAAAACCAAATAAAATACGGGCATCGCTCATCGTTTCACCTTCTCTATCATTCCTAAAATTTAATGCTCAAGCATCAGCGTTTGCTGGTTTTTTTATGGGCTTTTTTAGACTTAGTCGGTTTAGCTGGATTTTTAAATACAGCACCGCCATTAGTCTTGTTTTTAGCAACAGCATGCCTAGGCTTTTGCTGAGCACGACTTGGCGGCAACGACAAGCCGCCGCCATCACTGTCAGTTGCATCGCCAGCCAAGCCTTGATTTTTATTCACCAATGAGAAATCTATCTTGCTGGTTTCCAAATCCACGCGGGCCACTTTTATCGTTAACCTATCGCCCAAACGGAAACGCACGCCGGTTCGTTCGCCGGCCATTTCATGGCGGGCCTTATCGTAATGGAAATAATCGTTGCCTAGCTCAGTGACATGCAACAAGCCTTCAACGTACACCCCATCTAAGGCAACAAATAGACCGAAGGCGGTAACGCCTGCTACGCTGCCTTCAAAAACTACACCAATTTTATCTTGCATGTAGAAACACTTGAGCCAATTGGTCACATCACGCGTCGCATCGTCTGCTCGTCTCTCTGTCATTGAGCACTGCATGCCCAATTCACTCCAATCACCCGGCTTATACTTATCGCCGTTCAAGACCGCTTTGATGGCCCGGTGTATTAATAGATCTGGGTAGCGTCGTATAGGAGAAGTAAAGTGCGCATAGGCTTCATAAGCTAAACCAAAATGCCCTAAGTTGTCTGGGCTGTAGATAGCTTGCTGCATAGACCTAAGTAATACTGTTTGCAACAATTGCGCATCCGGTCTTGCTCTAATTTTATCCAGCAACTTGCCATAATCTTTAGCATGCGGTTTATCGCCACCGCCGACACCAAATCCAAACTCCGCCATAAAGGTGCGCAATAGTTCTAACTTTTCCGGGGTGGGCCCTTCGTGCACTCGATACAATGCTGGGTGTTCATTGGCATGCAAAAATTCAGCGGCGCAAACGTTGGCTGCCAACATGCACTCTTCTATTAATTTGTGTGCTTCGTTTCTATGACTGGGCACGATGCTGTCAATTTTGCCATTATCATTGAACACCATAATGGTTTCAGAGGTTTCAAATTCTATGGCGCCGCGCTTTTCACGTTGCGCCAACATCAATTTATAAACGCTTTGCAAATGCGTCAAATGCGGCACCAGCCAGGCATAATCCTGAGCCAACTGTGCATCTGGGTGTTGCAAAATTTCATGCACTTGCGTGTAAGTCATGCGTGCTTTTGAGCGCATCACCGATGGGTAGAATTTATACTGTTTAACCACTCCCAAGCCATCGACCTGCATGTCGCAAATCATACAGAGTCGCTCAACGTCAGGGTTTAGTGAACATAAGCCGTTTGATAAGGCTTCGGGTAACATAGGAATGACACGGCGTGGAAAATACACCGAATTGCCGCGATCAATCGCACCTTTATCCAAGGCATCCTTAGGTTGAACATAAAAACTCACGTCCGCAATGGCCACCACCAAACGCCAACCTTTACCTTGCGGCTCGGCAAATACCGCGTCATCAAAATCCCTAGCCGTTTCCCCATCTATTGTGATTAATGGCAAAGCGCGGCAATCAATGCGATTTTGGTAATCTTTGGCTTGCACTTGCTTAGGATAAGACTCGGCTAAGGCAATCGCCTCAGCACTAAATTCGTGGGGCAAATTATGCTTACGTAAAGCAATCTCAATTTCCATGCCACTGTCGGCATAATTGCCCAAAATTTCGACCACTTTACCCATGGGCTGTGCATTGGCCGAAGGTTGTTCAGTTAACTCGACCATGACCACTTGGCCAGCCTTGGCATTCATATCCAAATGGTAAGGGATCAATATGTCCAGATTGATGCGTTTGTCTTCAGCCGCGACTATGGTGACACCGGTCGTATGAATCACCCTGCCAACCAAGCGTTGCGTTCGACGCTCTAACACCTCAACCAATTTACCTTCTGGCCGACCCCTTCTGTCCAAGCCACTCATTCTAACCATTGCCCTGTCGCCATGCATAAGCTGGGCCATTTCTTTAGGGCTTAAAAACAAATCCTCGCCATTGCATTTGCTTTTATCATCGGGAATTAAGAAACCAAATCCATCTGGGTGGCCTTGCACTACCCCAGAAATCAGATCCAGTTTATCGGCAACGCACAACGCGCCTTTTCTATTTTTTATGATTTGGCCTTCACGCTCCATGGCATTTAAGCGCCGATTAAAAATTTCGCGCTCGTCGTCTTCAATAGCAAGCAGCATGTATAGCTGCTCAATGCTTAATGGCGCACCTTGATCCTCCATTAAGCTGAGTATCATTTCGCGACTTGGCAATGGCGTCTCATAGCGACTGGCCTCTCTAGCCGCATGAGGGTCTTTTGGTCTTTTGCTGACTTGCATTTTTTTTGTCATTGACAAAGCTTACCTTTAATATAAAATCCGACGCCGTTATCAACCCATGTGCTTTTATTTTCAGCTAAATAGGCTATTTTAATGCGGCTATTTATTAGCACCACAACCCCTGCTTAATGCCCATTCTACCTCAATCAACGAGACACTCATGCCAGAAAACACGCAATTTGACTTAAGCTCAGAGTACATAGAGTTATGCAATCTATTGAAATTGGTAGGCCTGGCTGATAGCGGTGGCCGCGGCAAGACTATGGTAGCAGAAGGATTGGTCAAGGTAGACGGTTTAGTTGAGCACAGGAAAACCGCCAAAATTCGCACCGGTCAGATAGTTTCAGTGGGCACTTACAACATTAAAGTGAATTAAAACGGCCGGTCGATTGCAATCTATCGATAATAATAAGGGCTAAATTGCTTAGCCACCCGGCAGTAAAACTTAATAGGTACGCTTTCTTGGTGTGTAGGTAGCACCACCAGACTCGATGTGCCTAAAGGTGATGCGACCATTGTTAATGTCGTATGGGGACAATTCCAATGTGACTTTATCGCCAGCCAAAATACGAATGTGATTTTTCTTCATTTTGCCGCCAGTGTAGGCGATCAACTTGTGACCGTTATCCAAGGTCACGCGGTAACGTGAATCCGGTAAGATCTCCATCACCACCCCATTCATTTCAATCAATTCTTCTTTAGCCAATACCCTGTCTCCATATTTAAGTGCAAGCTTGTTTTTGAACGCTTTGTTAAAAGCACTTTAATTAGCAGGCTTGCGGTGTTGACAATAAAGTTTATCAACACCATGTATCGCGCGCATTATAGTCTCGCCCTGTCTGTTTGGCAATAAATCAACTTAACTAAATGATTTATAAAGGCCTAAATCTAACTTAGGCCTCAATCAAGTGAGGCTTTGTAAAATAATGCTTGACAGGATTACCGATTCCCCGTAAAAAGCAATTTAGGCGTTTGGTTGTTTAATTTGGTTACGTTCTCAAGACTAATTATTTGTTAATAACCCATTCATTTAGGGTGCCTCCCTTTTTTAAAGTATGGAATAAGATATGGCTACAGGTTTAGTTAAATGGTTTAATGATTCAAAAGGTTTTGGTTTCATTACTCCTGATGCAGGCGGCGACGATTTATTCGCGCATTTCTCAGCAATCGTTGATAGCGGTTACAAAAGCTTAAAAGAAAATGATCGCGTAAGCTTTGATGTAACAGACGGACCAAAAGGTAAACAAGCTTCTAACATTCAGAAAGTTTAGTAACCAAGAATCCAAAAAAATGGCCCTTAACTGGGTCATTTTTTTGCCTGAAATTTATACAACAGGTGATTGGGCAGCCACTATTGATGAGTATTACTGACGTAACCGGCTACCTAGCCGCTTTTTTAACCACCTTTGCTTTTGTGCCCCAAGCGCACCATTCATGGAAAACACGGGATTTATCTGGTGTGTCTTTGCCCATGTACAGCCTATTTAGTCTAGGCGTATTAGCCTGGTTGATTTATGGCATCCTGATTCGTAGCTGGCCCATCATAGCAGCCAATAGCCTCACCCTAATGCTGGCTTGCATAGTGCTTTATTTAAAAATCACTCAAAACCCGAACTAAGCACAAGCGCCTTATTTACCCAAGGCATACACCGCAATATTATCTCCGGCGGTATAGCCAAAAATAGCATTGCCACCTGCCACCACGGCTACGTATTGCACCCCGTCAATCTGGTAGGTGATGGCAGGCGCATTCACCCCAGCATCAAGCTTACTCTGCCATAATACTTCACCAGTACGGCTATCGTAGGCATTAAAACGACCATCGCCCTCACCCATAAACAGCAATCCGGATTGCGTGGCCAGCAAGCCACCCATTAATGGTTGCGCCGTTTTGACCTGCCACAGCATTTTACCGCTAGATAAATTAATCGCCGACAATATACCCCACCTAGCATCTTTGGTAGGTTCAGAGGATGCATAGCGTATTGCTGGGACCCCATTTTTTGCAGGCTCCTCAACCAGAGTGTATTTAATTGGCGCATGTATGCCCGCTACAAAAGCAATTTGATTGTCTTCGTCAAGGGCGCTTGGGCTCCAGTTAGAGCCGCCTAAAATACCAGGATAGAGCACGGTGCCCTCTTTGCTGGCTTTAGCAAATAAATTCTTTTGCGGCACAAACGCATCCGACTTCATCAGTAACTTGCCAGTAGCCCTATCGTTAACGAAGTACCAACCGGTTTTGCTTGCTTGGCCCACAGCAGGAATGCGCTGTCCATCACTTATATAATTAAACAAGACTGGCGGGCTGGCTAAATCGTAACCCCATACGTCATGCGGCACTTGTTGGAAATGCCATTTTAATTTTCCTGTTTCCGTGTCCAGGGCCACCAATGAAACGGTGTACAAATTATCGCCGGGGCGCGAAATGTCATTCATTTGCGGTGACGGGTTGCCCGTACCGAAAAACAGCGTGTGCGTTTTAATGTCTATGGCTGGCGTGCTCCAAGCTGAGCCACCACCGTAACGCCACGCCTCTTTATTATTTTTTAAATTGGCTCTTTCTGCTATCACGTCTCGGTTTAATGAAATGCCATCAGAGGTGGTTTCGACAAACTCGCCTTCCCAGCCCTGGCTTGGGATGGTGTCAAATTGCCAAATTCGCTTGCCGTTATTTACGTCATACGCTGCTAAAAACCCCGGCCTGCCATAACGCCCGTCCACCCCCACCACCGCCCCAAGCGGAGCCGATTGCGTTGGTGCATCCAAATGCAATCCGTAGCCTACGCCGGTTATCCCAACGATAACCTTGCCATTAAATACCACCGGCGCCATGGCTATGCCTACGCCAGTTGCCCCGTATGCATTTTTGCCGCTTTTTGCATCTGCCTTGCTCAATGAGTCGGTATTTTCTGTTAAGGCCGTGTCGTCGGCCACGTCCACGTCCCAAATTTTCAGTCCGGTTTTTGCATCCAAGGCAATCAAGCGGGCATCCACCGTTCCTATAAACACTTTACCTTCACTTAGCGCCACCCCTCTATTTGCTGGGCCACAGCACATTTTCCAATTTGCCCTGCGCACGTGCTCATAGCGCCACAATTGCTTACCGGTTTTGGCATCAAGCGCCAACACATGGTTATAAGGCAAGGCAACGTACATCACCCCAGCTTTGACTATAGGCGTGGCTTGAAAGCTAGCTAGAACGCCGCTTTTAACTTGCCAAGCTAATTTAAGGCGATTGACATTTTGTGGGTTAATTTGCGTTAACGCAGACAAGCGCTGGTTGCTGTAATCACCACCAAAACTAGGCCAATCTTGAGTTGGGCTAAGCGCATGATTAAGTGGTGTCAGCTTGGCGCAAGCAAGCAAGGCCATACTAATGAGCATGATGCCCCATTTTCTGTTACCTTTAAAAATGTAAGCTATATTCATATGACCGACTCTATAAAGTAAGAATGCAAGACATCAAAGTATATAGATTTGTATATCTCTAACAAGCGATAATTGGCCAGCTTATGGCATAAAATCTGCTGCTAAAGGAACCCACAATGAACGACCGCATTGAACGCTTGTTGGAACAAATAACGGCCTTAGAGGACGACTTGCGCGTGGCCTTAAGTGAACAACCGTCTAGCGTATTTTTTCAAATAAAAGGCAAACGCATCGAGTTTGAGCATTCCATCAAGCAAGCACACAAGCGGCTAAAAAGAAATTTTTTTCATTGGCTGATTGCCGATCGCCCGCAAAACTTAATCACCGGCCCTATTATTTACTCCATGATCCTGCCTTTGCTGCTAACCGATTTATTCGTCAGCTTTTACCAACTCACTTGCTTTCCTATATACGGCATCAAAAAAGTACGGCGGGCAGACTACATCGTCTTTGATAGGCAACATTTAAGTTACCTCAATTTTATAGAGAAGTTTCATTGCACTTACTGCGCTTACGGCAGCGGCATGATCTCCTATGTTAGCGAGATCATTGCCCGCACCGAACAGTATTTCTGCCCTATCAAACATGCACGAAAATTACTGGGGACGCATCAGCGCTATGCCCGTTTTTTAGATTACGGTGCAGCAGAGCACTACCAGGAAAAACTGGAGACTTACCGCCGCGCCTTGTCTAAAGCAGATTAACATTTAGCGGTATTTTTAGCTCAAGCGCTGCGCCTGACAACCCCTTATTCGGCTGCGCATGCTATGCTGTCAGGCCTTTTTAT
>CAJBBQ010000165.1 GCA_903951385.1 uncultured Pseudomonadota bacterium | reverse complement strand
CATGATAGCGGCATTGCAAGGAACCGAATTTGATACCGGCTTAAACATTGCTGCAGTTCAGGAAGTCAGCGCTTATTTCCGCGAAGTGCGTAAAAAATATTGGCAATTTGAAAGCGAATTCTCTGGCGTGGATACCAGGGTATTAATTAATCAAGTGCCAGGTGGGATGATTTCCAATCTAAGCAACCAACTAAAAGAACAAGGTGCGCTTGATCGCATGGACGAAGTCCTGGCTGAAATTCCTTTGGTACGCAAAGACTTAGGTTACATTCCCTTGGTCACCCCTACTTCTCAAATTGTTGGCACCCAAGCCGTGTTGAACGTCATGACCGGTAAACGCTACAAATCGATAACCAACGAGGTGAAGAACTACTTCCTAGGCCAATACGGTAAAGCACCGAGCCCTGTTGACCAAGCAGTTAAAAAATTAGCCATCGCTGATGGCGTTGCCATCACTTGTCGTCCGGCTGACTTGCTATCGCCAGAAATGCCTAAATTAAGCAGTGAAGCGGAACGGTTCGCCCAATCCGAAGAAGACGAGTTGACCTACGCCATGTTCCCGGATATAGGCAAAACCTATTTGCAAGAACGCAATGCCGACTCTTTAACGCCTGAAGTCTTGCTGGACAAGGCTGCAGTTAACGCCAGTGCATCACGCTTCGCGCCTAGCGAATTTAAAGTGACCTTACACGGCGAAACCTTCCACATCAATTTAACTGGCAGCGGCCATGCCGGGCAAGAAAAACGCCCATTCTATGTGTCTATCGATGGCATAGCCGAAGAAGTGGTGGTTGAAACCTTAAGTGAGATTGAAGTTTCCAGCGGCAGTAGCAATGGCAAAAAGAAAGCCGTGACCAGCAAAGGCGCCAGTGGACGGCCTCGCCCATCGCATGCCGGCCATGTCACCACATCCATGCCGGGCACCATCGTTGCCGTGAAAATCAAGGTCGGTGACAAAGTCAGCGCCGGAGACGGCGTATTGGTTATTGAAGCCATGAAAATGGAAAATGAAATTCAAGCATCAACATCAGGCATTGTCGTGGCAGTGCACGTGGTTAAGGGTGATGCGGTTACCCCTGACGAGTCCTTACTTGAAATTCAACCGGAATAAGGCAGTGTAAGTAACAGGTCGACCACAACTTGGCCGGCCTGTTTTTTAAATCGCTTATGAGCGCACCACTGATATTAGCATCCTCATCTATCTACAGACGCGAACTCCTCGCGCGCCTGCAATTGCCCTTTGTATGCTTATCACCAGAGATCGATGAAAGCCCATTAGAAAATGAGCGTCCTGAGGCCACGGCTTTACGCTTAGCGCAATCAAAAGCCAAGAAAGTCGCCTTGCAAGAACCGAACGCCCTAATCATAGGTTGCGATCAAGTGGCCGTGCTAGATGGAGTGCAACTGGGTAAACCCATGACCCATGCTAACGCAAGCAAACAATTGCAAACGATGCGTGGCAGAGAGGTGATTTTCCATAGTGCGCTGTGTTTGTACAATGCAAAAACACAAGCCATGCAAGCCACGGTGGTGCCTTACACCGTGCAATTTAGAAATTTAAGCGACAGGCAAATTGAAAGCTACCTTAACAAGGAGCAGCCCTACCATTGCGCTGGTAGCGCCAAGTCTGAGGGCTTGGGCATTGCCATCATAGAAAAAATGCATGGCGACGATCCGAATGCCTTAATTGGCCTGCCTCTGATTGCGTTGGTCAACATGCTGGCTAACGAAAACGTCTCGGTGCT
>CAJBBQ010000164.1 GCA_903951385.1 uncultured Pseudomonadota bacterium | reverse complement strand
CGTCGTTACCAATTTGTATGGTTAGATCAGCCGCATCGGCCATAGGTGAGGATTTTTTCATGGAAATCACCACTAATTTCGCGCCCACTGATTTGGCTTTTTTAACAAATGGCAACAAGGTTTCCGTACCGCCAGAACCCGAGACCAATAACAACAAATCACCGGCTTTAATGGCTGGGGTCACCACTTCGCCTATCATGCTAACGTTATAGCCCGCGTGCACCAAACGCATTGCAAAAAAGCGCGATACCAATAAAGAACGACCGGCACCACCAATGAATGTGCGACCAGCACCTTGAACCAATTTTAAAAGTTCGGCTGATTTTGAGTTATCTGTTTCAGACAATATGCTGCTTAATTTGTCTAAAATTAATTTTTGACTGCTGCTCATAATTTTTTCCTTATATATTTAATAACAGTGCATTTAATAGACCATTAAAAAAAATCCCGACTCGATAAGGAGTCGGGATTTCTAATTACTCATTTCAATAATTGCTTATTGAAATCGCTTAAATTAAGCGTGAGCAATAGCTGTGATTTCAGCAGCAGAAGCAGCTGGATCAGTAGCGCCGTAGATTGCAGCACCAGCTACAATGATAGTAGCGCCAGCATCACGTACTTGTGCAGTTGTTGCAGCTTTAACACCACCAGCAACTGAGATTTCAACGCCTAATTTCAAACCAGCTACTAAAGCTAGATCGGTAAATGGTGTTTGACCAGCAGCTTGTTGATCCAAACCAGTGTGAACGCCAATGATGTGCGCACCTAATTTAGCCACTTCTTTAGTTTTAGCAGCTTTATCAGCAACGTTGATCAAGTCAACTTGTGCTTTTTTACCGTATTTGTTAGCTACATCGATTACACCTTTGATGGTACCGATATCAGCACAACCTAAAACTGTACAGATATCTGCACCAGCTTTGTAGAATGGCTCAGCTTCGTAGAAACCAGCATCCATAGTTTTCAAATCAACTAAGATTTGGTTTTTTGGGAATTTAGCGCGTAATGTTTCTAGCAATTTGATACCGTTGTGCTTGATGCATGGTGTACCAATTTCAAGAATGTCAACGTGCGGTGCTACTAATGCAGCTAAAGCAATGGTGCCGTCAAAGTCTAATGAATCTAAAGCCATTTGGGTTAATGCCATGGTGTTTCTCCGTTTAATAATTTTTTAAGATGATACAAATTTATTGCTATTTTAGTAATAAAACTCGTTCAAAATGGCTTAAGCACCAGTGTTGCCACAGGCCGTCATGTAGGGGTTTTACACTGCAATTCTTGTCTTACAAAAAACTGGACACTTATAGTAAATGTCCAGTAAACATATGTCAATTCTAAACTTAGCGTATTACGCTTTTATTACAAAATACTTACACTAAGCCCAGCCTTAATCATGGGCTTATAGTTTTTCGCTTAAAGCCGCTTCCAGTTTGTTTTGATCCGCCACAAAACCGCGTATACCTTCTGCTAATTTCTCAGTGGCCATGGCGTCTTGGTTCAACTCAAAACGGAACTCTTCTTCGCTTAATTTAGCACCCGGTTTTTTAGTTGCGCCGTTGTCTTTCAACACTTGCACTAAATTGCCTTCGGTTGCCGCTAAATCTTGTAATAAGTTAGGTGACACGGTTAAGCGATCGCAACCTGCTAAGGCAATCAATTCACCGGTGTTACGGAATGAAGCACCCATCACCACGGTTTTATAATCGTGCTCTTTGTAGTATTGGTAAATAGCACGAACTGAAACCACACCTGGATCGGTTTCTTGTGTGTACTCTGTACCTGGGTTTTTCGCTTTATACCAATCTAAGATACGGCCAACAAACGGTGAGATTAAGAATACGCCCGCTTCTGCACAAGCTCGTGCTTGGCCAAAACCGAATAACAAGGTTAGGTTACATTGGATGCCTTCTTTTTCTAGGATCTCACCGGCTTTAATGCCTTCCCATGTTGAAGCCAATTTGATCAACACGCGGTCTTTGCTCACGCCTGAGTCTTGGTACAACTTGATCAATTTACGGCCTTTAGCCACCATCGCATCCAAGTTGAATGATAAGCGCGCATCCACTTCAGTAGAAATACGACCTGGTACTACTTTGGTGATTTCAGTACCGATTAACACGGCTAATTTGTCTGCCGCATTATCAATTTGCTCGGCTTTAGTGCCGCCTTGCGCTTTAGCGTAAGCAATGGCCGTTTCAATAAGTGGGGCGTATTGTGGCAATTGGCTTGCTTTTAATACTAATGATGGGTTAGTTGTTGCATCAACAGGCTTAACTGATTTGATTGCTTCAACATCACCGGTGTCTGCCACGATGGTGGTCATAGCCTTTAATTGGTCTAATAAATTTGCCATTACTTGCCTCCTGAAAATTAACTTGAAATCAGCTGATGCTGCAGTCTTATATAAAATCTAGTGCAATATTATATCTGAAATTTGCCCGCTGGCGTTAGCCTAGCGCATTTAACTTGGCTGCTTTAACCACACGCAAATTTAAGCTTAGGCCGTGCCTAACTGCTGCAATTGATAAGCCAGCAACGTGGCCACCGTTAGGTCGGCGCTGGTGCCAGGATTAATACCACGCTGCTTTAATGACGCATCCCACTTCAGCAATGGCGTTTGCATTAACTTGGGATTGTCGGTCTTTGCGTAATCCGCTTCGATGGCTTGCGCCTCCAAACAGACTGCTTGCGCTATGTCTATGCCGTGTTTACGCACAATGTGGCTGTCCGGGTGCCGCGCTAAAAATGCCAGGTAGACTGCCGTCGTCGCCCAAGCTTCGCTATTTAACTTAGCTTGATCTTGCCACGTTTGTTTGGCCATCAAAAAACGCGGCAAGGCATCACAAAAAATAGTGTCGTAATTGTTTGCGTATTGCCATGCAATTAAATCCCTATCGGCCGCTGCCAGCATCAGTTGCTTCAAGTCAACCCCTATCTCAGCCTGCACATCGTGCTTAGCCGCCTTGCCCAAACCCGCGGGCTTAGCCAGCAAAATGGCTTGCGCCGCCAATGCGCCGTCGTCCACCGTCAAACCGTCTAAAACCCGCGCTAAATTTTGTGCCAGGTCCAATTCCATAGATGGCGACAAGGCAGCATGCACGAGTGGCGCACACAATAAAACCAATCCTAGATTGGTGTTCATGCCCACCGCTGACTGCGTCGCCTTGACCGCTTGCAATATGCGCTCACCCACGGTCAATCCTGCTTGCGAAATAAGCTCGGCCGTGGCGTCGGCGCTCTTGATAAAATCGTGCACCGTCATGCCATGACCATCGGCAAACACATGCACGTTACCGGGCTTAATGGCTTGCAATTCAGCCATGCAGGCATACCGGTAGGCCTGTGCAACAACAGCAGAACTCAGTGGTTTGCAGCGCACGGTAATTTGGCCAAAAAATCGTCCACCAATAACTGGGCGATATTTTGCTCAGTCACGCTTTGCAAGCCCTTCCAGGCTGGCATGCTGTTCACTTCCAACACATAGTATTCGCCGCTTTGCGCCTGCATAATGTCTACCCCACAGTAATCCATATTCAGGGCTGAAGCCGCCGCTAAGGCTAAATCCGTCATGGCTTGATTGGCAACATAAGCTTTAGCCAAACCACCTGTGGCCAGATTATTCAACCAAGCCGCCCCGCTGCGCTTCATGCTGGCCACCACCCGACCAGCAATCACAAATACCCGGTAATCGTGGCTGGCGCCGCCATCGGCATCAGTTGGCGGCGTAATCAATTGCTGAAAATAATAGACCCCATCGACAAACTGCTGCATGGGCACCGGCAAGGCCTCCACAAAAGCTAGCTTACGCACGCCCAAGCCTTGCGATCCGAACAAGGGCTTGATCACCAATTGCTGTTGATTGGCCTGTGCCTCTTCCCGAATTTGTTGTGCCTGTTGCCTGGATTCGCACACCCAAGTAGGCGGCGTCTTAACGCCATGCATAGCGAGTAAGAAGCTGGTCATGGCCTTGTCTACCGCTCGCTCTATGGCCTTGCCGTCGTTGTATACAAGTACGCCCTGCATGGCCAACATGTGCATCACATTCAGACGCGTCACCACTTGCTGCAGGCTGCCACCAGCCACCCCGCGAACAAAAACCGCTTGCGGCAATGCCGTGTGGCCAGGAATGCTTATCGCCGGACCTTGACCCGACATATTGATCAGGCAAGCTTGCAAAGGCACACAATGGGCATCCACGCCACGCCCCTTGAAAGCCTGAATTAATTGCGCGCCGTGCCAACCGGCCTCATCGGTAAATATGGGGATTTGCATTCAGTCTAAATTAACTTCCGTCGGAAAAAGACTGCGTCAGCAAAGCGGCGTTTAACTGCCCTGCTGCAAAAACGGCGCCCGTTTGACGGTTGCTGATGACCACCTGTGCTGGCGAAAATAGCATGGGGTCTATTTTATAAAAGTCCATATTGGCCGCTTTAAACACCTCAGCAAAAGTTAGGCCGTAATCATTGGAGGCACAACTGGGTAAACGACTGGCCAATGACTGCGCAGCGGCATCATCGCAATCGACCAGCAAATTGACCGTGCCGCCGAAAAGAATGGCATCGTTGGTGCGCCCCATGGCGGTCATAAAATCCTTGGCCACTGGCGGCAATACCGCGACGCCACTGCCACTGACGATGTTGCTTAAAGGAAAATGCAGGGTATGGGCTTTATGCAAGGCCACTTCCAATACCCGCGCGACAATTTGCACGACGCCGGCAATGCTGGTGGTCGGGGTTAGGATGATGGTCAAATTGGCGGCCGGCACCTGCGTGTCTTGTAGCACTTTGGCTATCACTTGCTCAGGTGGCATGCGATCGGTTTCCAAGACTAAGCAGGTGGACGTGGCGGTATCTTTATAAGCCAGCTCGGCGAACAAATCTTCTCGCTGCGCCAAGGCGCGGGCCGGCCCCGAGCCCAAGGCATAAAAACCCTCGTGACTCAAAGCCCAACCTGCGTATTGACTGGCTAAACAGGCCAAAACTGGTTGCTCGGATGTCACGCTGATTGCCGTCGGCCAATTAAGAGACGGCTGAAAACGCTGATCCGCTTGAAACTCCACGCGGGCTAAGCCACCTAGGCATACTTCCGCAATTAAACGCCCTGCTTCCAAACTACCCGCATGGGCTATGCCCGCATCGACTATGCGGCAACCGAGTTGGTGCTGCGTCACGCCTATATTTAAAGCCGACGCATTCGCTAGCAGCGTAGCCAACAAAGGCGCGCTTAACTGGTTCACACTGACATGCACGGGCGGGCTAGAAGGGGCTTGCATCTT
>CAJBBQ010000163.1 GCA_903951385.1 uncultured Pseudomonadota bacterium | reverse complement strand
TGGCATTCTTGCCAAAAAAACTGCAAGACTTGATGCAATAAACTGCCGCGCGTCATGCTGTCCAAGCCGTCCACTGGTGTTTGCAATTTGCCGGCACCCAAGCGGTATTGATAAAAAGCCCAAGCTGGGCAAACGGCTTGCGTCGCCAATAGTTTGACCCCGCCACTTATTTTTTCATCCATGGCTAAAGGCGGCGCCATGTTGTCGTCCAAGTACTCCATGCACACCGGCACGGCCAAGCGTTCCGCCAGCGTGGTCATGCTGGCCAGGGATGGCATGCTATGTGGCAAGCCGGCCAACAAGGGTGAAGGACGCAATTCCCTGTCGTCCTCTTTTAAGGCATACGAAAACACCAGCTTGGCCGCACTGTGCAGCAAGCGCTGCTGCACCAACCCGGCAAACTGACTCTGCACTGCCGCACTGGCATTGGGCGTCCCTGCATCACGCTGCACTTGTGCCGGTAACAATGGGTTGAGCTTAACCGGGGCCGGGCTATGTTGGTCGTTCATGTTCATGACCCAAATCGCATCCAATTGCAAAGCCGGCGTTTCAAGCAAGCCCAATAATTGGATGCGCGTGTCGCCTCGCGCCTCGGGTTGAAACACCGTGTTGCGCATCAACACGCTGACTTTTTGTAAGGCCACTTGCGCACTGACTTTGCCCATTAGGCCATCCAAACTGGCCAACTCTTGCATGCTCTTGTAAAAAGCCTGTTGCGTTTGGTATTCATGACTGGATAAGGGTCGCGTCTGCGCCCACGCCAAATCACTCAACAAGCCGGTAAAATCCGCCAGCCAAGCAGAAGGCCATTGCTTGGGCTTGGCTTGAAAGGCGGCAATCTGTTTTAGCTGAGCCAATAAGCCGGATAAAGTCCAGCCGTCGTTTTCACAGCGCGCCACTTGTTTGATTAAGCCATCCAAACGGTAGCTGGCATTCAAGTGTTTGCGTAAGTGCGCATCCAATCGGGCGCGCGCATCGCGCTCTGCTGGGAAGCCCCAATAGTGATCCAGCAATAAAGCAGTCACCTGCTCAAATTGCAAACTGGCTTTGTGGCTAGCGAGGCTTAATAACTGCAAGGCACTAGCAACCAAGGGGTATTCGGCCAGCGCCAAACCTAGAGAAAAATCGTAACAGCGAGGCAATTCAAGCAAACTGCCGTGCAAGGTTTGCGGGTGAAAAGCGTCGTCCAACAAATCGGTCAACAAGCGCCTAACATGGCTCAAGGCCGGGCTGACGATGGCCAATTGCGCTTGGGGATGGGCGGCCAATTGCTGCTGCGCCCAAGCCACCACCGCCCGGCATTCTGCATTGAGATCAGTCAAACCATGGCATACCACTTCGGCCGGTTTAGGGTATTTATAGCCAGTGCGCTCAATGCGGATGCCGTAAGCGCTTAAACAATCAAACAAGCTTTGTTCTAATGGTTTGATGCGATCAAAGCCGGCCAATTCGATGCATTTTGGCAGTTTAATGTTGGCTTGAATGGCCGCTTGGTGTTGGGCTAACAGGCTGATTTGCAATGCCATTAACTGGCTGGACGGCATGGCCTGTTGGCTATGGCACAGACCGTTAAACACGCTGCGCCAACGCAAAAACTGGCGCGTTTCTTGGCTCATGAAATCGTGATTGATGTCGGCATCGCTAATCTGCCAATTGAGCATTAAGTCATGGGCTTCAATGGCGGTCTGCGCCATCGCGCGCACGTCAAATAATTCACGTGCCTCATGCTTAGCCAAGCAATCGTTGATGGCTTGCTCCCACAAATGGGCCTCGGCCAAGGCGCTTAATTGCGTCAGGGGCAACACGTCATCCGGTAACAAGCCTAGGAGGTTAGCCTGCTCGATCACGCCATCCAACCATATGGCCAAGGTAGTTGCCTGTGCCGCAGACCACTGCGCCTTATTTTGCGAGGCGGCTTGCTGTTGCTCACGCAATGCCATGCCACGCACCAAGCGTTCGGTAGCGCAAATAATCAGGGAGTCTGAGGAAAAAGCCATGGTGTAATTGTAGCGTTTACATGGCTCATATAACGAGCGAGATGGGGAATAATTTATGGCGGAAGAGGCGGGATTCGAACCCGCGACAGAGTTGCCCCTGTGCCACCTTTCCAGGGTGGTGCCTTCAACCGCTCAGCCACTCTTCCGAATTGGATATGTTTTAAATCGCAGGCATTATAGTGCATAACTGCCGGCCTGTGCGATTTGCCGGCATCTTAGTCACTAGCGTCTGGCGTCGCCCCAACGCAATGGGCAGCGGTCATCGCCTAAGTAATAAGTGACACCAGCCCTATCCACACAATAACTGGCTGAGACTATCATCTCGTTGGCAACAGCTTGGTCACTGATGCCGGTGTATTCGAACAAAATGGAGCGGATGACTTTGGCATTTTTACCTATGCGCGAGCCGTGTGAAATCCAACACGGGCCAACGATCTCGGCGCCCGCCACTATCTGCGTGCCCGAATCGATGTAGACCGGGCCAGTGATGTTGACCTTGTCCCAATCTATGCGAGTATTAAGGCCCACCCATATACCTGGCCGCACTTCGGTGCCAGGCATTTTCATGTAGGAAATCTCACCGTGCAAGACGCGCTGCAACACTTCCCAGTAGTCGGAAATACGGCCTATGTCTATCCAGTTGTAGTGGCGATTCTGCGCGTAAAACGGCAGATTTTTTTCCACTAACAAGGGAAATAATTGGCTACCAATATCGAAGTTTTGATTGGCCGGAATTAAATTAAGCGCGGCCGGTTCAAAAAAGTAAATACCGGTACTGGCTAAATTAGAGCGTGCTGCGGATGGTTGCGGCTTTTCTTGAAACGACACCACCCTGCCGTCTTCATCGGTTTCGACGATGCCGTAATTGGCTACTTCAGCATGCGGCACTTGCATGGTGACCACGCTGACCAAAGCACGCTTTTTCTTGTGCTCCAGCAACGCTGCCGTGATGTCTAAATCAATCAGCGCATCGCCACATAGCACGATGGTGGTTTGATCAAAAAATCCGCCAAAGTCTTGTATGCGGCGCATGCCACCGGCTGAGCCTACCGCGCTCGCGGTGAGCTCGCCGTGCTGAAAATTCCCCTCGTAGGAATAACCAATTTGCACGCCCCAACGCTGGCCATTGGAAAAATACTGTTCGATTTTTCTATTCAAATGCGCCACATTGACCATGATTTCTTTAACACCATGGCGCGCCAAATGCTCTATCAGGTATTCCATGACCGGTTTACCTAAGATAGGGATCATGGGTTTGGGCATATCCTTAGTCAGGGGACGCACGCGCGTGCCTTGGCCGGCGGCTAAAATCATGCCTTTAAGTGTGTTGGTCATGGGGTATTTCCTAAGCGATGTACGCATTCATGGTGGCTAAATTATCGCACGAAGCCACCGCACTAGGATTAACTCAAAGCGAAAAATACGAGACCAGACTGAAGCTTAGGCAAAACAAGGGAAATTTGGAGGCGCGAACCAGAGTCGAACTGGTCTAAACGGCTTTGCAGGCCGCGGCATAACCGCTTTGCTATCGCGCCATGTGGGTCAGAATAAGCTAGAACGCTGATTCTTTCTACCGGCTGAAACTAAAACGGCGAAAGCATGGTTGCATTCGCCGTAATACGCCAATTTACTAAATTCGTGGAGCGGGAAACGAGACTCGAACTCGCGACCTATACCTTGGCAAGGTATCGCTCTACCAGCTGAGCTATTCCCGCGTCGTTAAGACAGGCGCCATTATAGCGATTTTATCTATAGCGTCAAGACATAACACGAGGCTAGCGCTTATTTATTTGCCTTTTAATTTAGGCCAAGCGGCTTTTAGATAATAAGCCATTGATAGCAATGTCAAAATCGCAGCCACAACGATGAGCACGTGACCCCAATCTTTCGTGGAGAAAATACCAAGCGGTCCTAAGTCCAAGTCATCCCAATCGAGCAAGAATAAAATAGCAGCCATTTGCACAAAGGATTTCACTTTGCCTATCATGGCCACGCCCACGCTGCTGCGCTGGCCTTCACCTGCCATCCACTCGCGCAAGGCGCTGATGGCTATCTCCCTACCTATGATAATTAGAGAAACGATGGCACCGACCCGACCAAATTCCACCAAGACGATTAAGGCGGCTGCCACCATCAATTTATCCGCCACCGGGTCTAAGAAAGCACCGAAAGCAGAGGTTTGATTAAGCCGACGGGCCAAATAGCCATCCAACCAATCGGTGATGGCGGCAATGGCAAACACACTGGTGGCAAACACGTTTACCCAATGCGAGGGCATGGCGCTTAATTTGTGTAAATTTTCTGGCCAATAAAATGCACCGACAAAAACCGGAATCAACAGGATGCGCAACCAAGTCAACATGGTAGGAATATTGGGCTTCATTTACTGCCTCG
>CAJBBQ010000162.1 GCA_903951385.1 uncultured Pseudomonadota bacterium | reverse complement strand
TTTGGCAAAACTCACCCCGCCGTTAAGCTCACTGAGTGCCTTGTCTACTTTGCTTTTGGCTTTTTGTATGTCTTCCGTGGCACCTTCTTCTGGGGTACGAATGAGCAAGTGGGCAATCTCGTACTCGTCTTGATTTTCGTTGTTGGCTGCTTGGCTGGTTAAGAAGTTATCGATTTCTGATTCGCTGACGTTGACGCGGCCATCCACTTCTCGCTCGCGTAAGCGTGCCAGGGTAATTTCATTGCGTATGTCTGCCCGAAATTTCGTCATGCTAACGCCGTCTTTGGCTAAGGCTTCGGTAAATTCAGCCAGACTCAATTGGTTTTGCTCAGCAATCCGACCTATGGTTTTGTCCAGTTGGTTGTCATCAACTTTCAGTCCGGTTTGCGCGGCGTATTGCAGTTGCAAGGTGTCGGTAATGAGGCGCTCTAAAATTTGTTTACGTAAAATCGCCTCAGCGGGCAATTCGGTGCCTTGTTTTTTAAATTGCGCCGTCACGGTCGCGATGCGGCTTTCCAATTCTTGTTCGGTGACCACGGCTTGGTCGACGATGGCGACGATGCGATCCATTTTGACCACTTCGGCCGCTTGCGCGTTGAATTGGTAAGCCAAGCCTAGTCCGGCCAACAAGGCCATGAATTTAATAAAAGGTAGGTTAGAAATACGCAAAATAATCACTCGTGTTAAGGTTGTTTGTAAATGTCAGGGATGCGTCCTGAGTGCATATAGCCTGGTATGCTGCGTTCTATCACTTGCATAGGGTTAATGCCTATGGAAGCAATGCCACCCAATTCCACTTGGAAAAATAAGGCATAAACATCACCCGAGGTGGCGGTGCTTATTTTATGCATTACCGTTCGCGTTTGCCAGCAACCAGCATCATACTCTAATCCCGCTAGCGTTTCGACGACCTGCTTGTCTAATAGTGAATAATTGACGCGGGCGATGCCGTACCAGCCTCGACCCAGCGGCCATTGCCCGGATAAATCTACTTGTTCGATGGAGTCTTGGCGGTAGCTGTAGCTCAGGTTCAAGGCCTTGCCCGGTTCCGGGGTGAAGCGACTGGTCAAAGTGGTGCTGACGAAGTTGTCTTTATCGGTGTTGTATTGCCAGAAGGCATCGACGTTCCAGTGGGTTTTTAGGTTGGTGCTGAGCCCGGCTAAGATGTCTGAGCTGTTGCTGCTCCGGTACGCGCTTAGGTCGTTGTAATCCAGCGCCACTTTTTGATCGTTAAAGTAATAACGTTGGCCTACGGTGGCTGACAGGCGCTGTGTGCCACTGTCGGTTTCAATTAAACGGGCCGTCAAGGATAGGCTAAGCTGGTTGGCATTATTGATTCTGTCGTTACCGTTGAACTGATTTTCGCCAAACAAGCTACTGAAGTTTAAGTCCGACTGACTGGTGTCAAATACCGGCATGTAGGCTTGATTGACGTTAGGGATGTACAAGTAAAACAGCCTGGGTTCTATGGTTTGCGTGTAGGCCCGATCGGCAATTTTAAAATCCCGATCGAAAAATAAGCCGCTGTCCAAGCTGGCTATCGGTAAAGTCCTATGGTAGCCGTTGCGATTGTTGGGGTCGTCATCCAGGCTGTAGCTGGTGTGATGCACACCCAGCTTAGGCGTGAGGTAGCCGTATGCTTGGCTCATGGGCAAACTTAGGCTGGGATACAAGGTGGCGCGGGTGCCGGTGGCGGCGATTGGCGCCTTGTGATTTTGATCAAACGCCACCAATTCGCTATACAGTTGCCCGTAAACCGGGCCGTAAAATTTTTCGCCTATCAGTGACAATTGCGGCAGCCGTTGATAGGGGTAAGAGCTTTGGTCTAGGGTTTGAAATTGTTGTGCTAAGGCATTAAAGCGCCAAGTGTCATCGGCGTAATCCACATTGAACTGTTGTGGCAAATTAACTCGGCTGGTGCTGGTAATGAGCGTAGATAGATCGGCAAAATATTGGTCATCCGAGACGTTTTCAAAACTGTACCCAGCTGACCAGCCTTGTTCAAATTGATGCTGATGCTTTAAATTGAGGTAATAGCGGTTTTTGCCATTTTGCTTGTCGTCGGGCAGGTACTCTAGGTTGTCTATGCCAAAAAAATCGTCTTCCAGGTAGCGAAATTCCCCTTGCAATTGCAGGCCGCGCCGACTTAATACCCGGCTGGTGATGGTGGCGTCTTTATTCGGTGAAATGTTCCAATAATAGGGCACGGCCACTTCCACGCCGCTGTTTGACGTGGTGCCATAAGTAGGCGCCAATAGACCGCTCTTGCGTTGGTCGTTGTAAGAAAAATTGAGCCATGGGGTATACAGCACGGTTTTACCCATGACTTCTAAGTAGGCATTTTTGGCGCTGCCCGATTCGCTGTAATTGTTCAGTTTTAACTCGTCGGCTTTGATGTACCAATCGTCCACGCCGGGCGCGCAAGTGGTGTAGCGCGCCTCCTTAAAGCGTTTGACATCTTGCCCCTCAAACAGCACGCTTTTGGCATCACCACGGCCTTGTGACGTGAGTTTCTTGGCGCTAAACGTCGTGCTCACGTACAAAGAGCCCAGTACGTCGGTGGCCGAGCTAATCGGTTTGCTTGGGTAGTCCAGCGTGCCGCTGTTGTTGGTCATGAGGCGGGTATGCTCGGCCGCTATGCCTGCCGAATTAAGCGGCGCTGGTTGTGCCGTTGCTCTGGGCAGCATGCTGAAGCGGGCATTTTTAAATTCACCCAATTGGCCAGACAATTGCAAGCGCAATTCCGAGCCTTCAATTTTGGCGTTGTCCAAGCTGATGGCGACATTCCCAGTGACGTGCAATTCATCGTTTTGCAAGTCGTAGTCTATGACATCGCCTGATACGCTTTGCTGACCACGGCGCATGCTGGCATGGCCTATGGCGCGCATACTGCGTTCTAGGTGCAATTCCAGTTTATCCCCATCGATTAACACGCTGTCGTTTAAAATGCTGTCGTTCGCTTCTGCCAATTGATCTGCTTGCGCGGGCAGCGCATAGCAAAAAAATGCCACTAACATAGGCCAAGAAAAACGCCGGCTTAGCATGGCTGTGCGACCTTTTGCAGGCTTGCTGCGTAGGCTATTTGGGAAGGTGAAAAAATGGGCACGGGTGCTTAGCAGAGGTTTTATTTTAAGGATGAGTTTATCGATGCTAAAATCTCACAAATAGGGCTTTTTGGCAATCGATAACTGGGCATGACCGCCAGATCAATTGGCTTGCGCTAGGGCCGATTTGCAGCGAAAACAGCATAAACAATCACATTATATAACATTGGATACACCCTCGTGGACGACAGACAGCAACAACTGACTTTATGGCTTAATCGGGTCTTGCCATCGGCCAGTTTTACCCTCACTACGGCATCGGCCGATGCCAGTTTTAGGCGCTATTTTAGGGTGCATTTGGCGCAAGCCCATTTAGGCCATGCCAGTTTAATTGCCATGGATGCGCCGCCGCCGCAAGAAGACTGCACGCCCTTTGTCCGTGTTGCCAAACTCTTTCTGGATGCCGGGCTGAATGTGCCGCAAGTTTTGGCACAAGACCTAAGCCAAGGATTTTTATTATTAAGCGACCTGGGTGACGATACTTATTTGTCGCAACTTAATGCACAAACCGTCGCGCCACTGTATCAAGCTGCAACCGACAGCTTGATTAAATTGCAGTTGGCCAGCCAGCCCAAGCAGTTGCCGGATTACGATGAGGCCTTGCTCACTCGTGAAATGCAGTTGTTTCCGGATTGGTACGTGGCCAAGCAGCTTAATCTAAGCTTAAGCGCCGAGCAGCAAACGGTGATGAATAACACCTTTGCCGAGCTCAACCGCAACGTCCTAGCCCAGGCTAAAGTTTACGTGCACCGTGACTTTCACTCGCGCAATTTAATGCTGACCGCACAGAACAATCCCGGCGTGTTGGATTTTCAGGATGCCGTCTACGGCCCCATTACTTACGATTTGGTGTCCTTGTTAAAAGATGCCTACGTGGCCTGGGATGAAGAGCAAGTGATAGACAGTGCCGTTCGTTATTGGCAGCCAGCCAAAAAAGCCGGCTTGCCGGTGCCGCAAGATTTCAGTGAGTTTTACCGTGATTTCGAGTGGATGGGTGCGCAACGCCACATCAAGGTCTTGGGTATCTTTGCTAGGCTCAGTCATAGGGATGGCAAGCATGCCTACTTAAAGGATCAGCCCTTGGTGATGGGTCAGTTGCGTAAAGTCTGCGAGCGCTATGTTGAATTAAGGCCCATGCTGCGTTTACTTAATCAGTTAGAGAAAGTCACGCCGCAAGCCGGCTACACCTTCTAATGAAAGCGATGATATTGGCAGCCGGTCGAGGCGAGCGCATGCGACCCTTGACCGACTTCACCCCCAAACCTTTGCTGAAGGTAGGCGCTAAGCCGCTGATCGTTTGGCACTTGGAACGCTTAGCTCAAGCTGGATTTAAAGAGGTGGTGATTAATCACGCGCATTTAGGTGGGCAAATTGAACAAGCCTTGGGCAATGGCAGTCTATGGTCCATGCACATACAATACAGCCCCGAACAACAAGCATTAGAAACCGCTGGCGGTATTGCTAATGCGCTGCCGCTGTTAGGCGAGCAGCCGTTTTTGGTGGTCAATGGCGACATCTACACCGAGATCGATTTTGCACCATTGGCCAATTTGGCAAACGGCTTGTCCCCCAATCTGGCGCATTTACTCATGGTGGATAACCCGCCGCAGCATCCGCAAGGGGATTTTGCCATCGTCGACGGGCGCTTGTGCGAGAGCGGTGCGACCCAGCTTACTTTTTCCGGCGTCGGCGTCTATCACCCCAGTTTGTTTGCCAGTGTGGGCCTTGGCCAAGCCGCCAAATTAGCCCCTTTGTTGCGCCAGGCCATGGCCAAGCAACTAGCCACAGCTAGCTATTACGACGGCGTTTGGCATGACATAGGTACGCCCGAGCGCTTGCATAATTTAGATCAACAATTGATGAAGCGTGGGCCTCAGGCC
>CAJBBQ010000161.1 GCA_903951385.1 uncultured Pseudomonadota bacterium | reverse complement strand
GCCTTAAATAGCGCTTAAGGCCTGTGTTCTTGCATGCACCACACGGCAATCAGGCTGACCAAGGCCATGGACGACACGTAATAGCCTACCCAAGTTAAGCCGCCCTGATAGACCAGCAGTTGCGACACATACGGTGCGCTAGACGCCCCTAAAATGCCCCCCAAGTTGTAGCTTAAGCCTGCGCCACTGTAACGCACCGGCACCGGAAATTGCTCGGGTAAAAATGCCCCCATGGGCGCAAACGTGGCGCCCATTAACAACAGCGCCAACGATAAAAATAAGGTGATGGCATAAGGGTTGCCTTGGCTGAGTAAGGGGCCGAGGCTAAAGCCGACCATTACGGCTAAAAAGCAGCCAATTAATAGCACCGGTTTGCGTCCGTATCGGTCGCTCATGGCGGCCGATAGTGGCGTAATCAGCGCCATGAACAGCACGGCAAAACAGAGCATTTGCAAGAAATCCACTCGGGCTATGCCCAAGGTTTGCGTGCCGTAACTTAAGCAAAAAACCGTGGCGGTATAAAACAGGTTGTAGCAAACCGTCATGGCGAGAGCGCCAAGTAACATGGGCTGTTTGTGCTGCCGCAACAAGGTCAGCAAGGGAAATTTTAGGGTTTGCTGCTGGGCTAAGACTTGAGCAAAGGCCGTGGTTTCGCTTAGTTTAAAGCGCACATACAAGCCGATTATGACCAAGGCGGCGCTGGCAAAAAACGGCAGGCGCCAACCCCATGCTAAAAATTCCGCCTCGCTTAAATAGGCGCTTAAGCCTAAAAAACTTAAACAAGCCAATAAAAAGCCAATCGCCGGACCCAATTGTGGAAACATGCCAAACCAAGCGCGCCTATGCGCTGGCGCGCTCTCGGTTGCCAGCAAGGCGGCACCACCCCATTCGCCGCCTAAGCCTATGCCTTGGGCTACGCGCAGCAAGCACAGTAATAGCGGCGCCCATGCGCCCAATGTGGCGTAGCCGGGTAGGCAGCCGATTAACAAGGTGGCCGTGCCCATCAGCAAAAGCGAGCTGGCTAGCGTGGCTTTACGGCCTATGCGGTCGCCAAAGTGGCCAAATAGGATGGCACCCAATGGCCTAGCGAAAAAGGCGATGCCAAAGCTTAAAAAAGCATTTAAAGCTTGGGCAGACGGGTCGCTACTGGGGAAAAATACCGGGCCTATCACCAAAGCGGCGGCCATGGCGTATATGTAAAAGTCGTAAAACTCAATGGCGGTGCCGATAAAACTGGCAAAGGCGATCTGCGAATTGGAGGCGGTTTTTTGGCTAGGGCTAGGGTTCAATGTTGGCCGACTTTCATTTTAAAATTTAGCTGGGCTTAAGCCATTATACAAAGTTTTGCTTTATATCCTACCAGCCGCAAATTTAAGTTTTCCGGCACCTAATTTGCGTATAAAATAGGCAACTCGGCGTTAATAATGCAAAGCAAACGACTCGCAGTGAAAATCGGCCACCACCAACTCAAGAATAACCTCGTTGTAGCACCCATGGCAGGCGTGACGGATAGACCTTTCCGTCAGTTGTGCAAAAAAATGGGCGCGGGTTTGGCGGTGTCGGAAATGGTGACGTCCAATTCGCTCTTGTACGGCAGTGAAAAAACCTTACGCCGTGCCAACCACCAAGGCGAAGTCGATCCCATCTCCGTGCAAATTGCCGGTGCCGACCCAAAAATGATGGCCGAAGCCGCCAAGCACAACGTCGACAATGGCGCGCAAATCATAGACATCAACATGGGCTGCCCAGCCAAGAAAATTTGCAATGTCATGGCCGGTTCGGCTTTGCTTAAAGACGAGCCCTTGGTGGCGCAAATTTTGCGTG
>CAJBBQ010000160.1 GCA_903951385.1 uncultured Pseudomonadota bacterium | reverse complement strand
TAAGCTAGCCTATCAATTAGCCGACATGCAAAAATTTTTGGCTGAGCAAACTATTTTTGATGAAAGCAGTTTAAAAAAAGCCTTGCGCGCACTACGCCAAGCGGTCATGGCCAGAATAATAGTCCGCGATTTAAACGGTTTGGCCGATGTGGCCGAGGTCATGCAAACCACCACGCACTTGGCCGAATGCACCATCAACAGCGCCTTGGCGTTTTTACACCCGGCCTTGGTAGCCGTGCATGGCCAACCCGTCGATGCCCACGGGCAAGCGCAACACTTGGTGGTGATAGGCATGGGTAAGCTAGGCGGTGGTGAGCTTAATGTCTCATCCGACATCGATTTAATCTTTGCTTATGCAAGCGACGGTGAAACAAGCGGCTCTAGCCCGATTAGCCACCAACAATTCTTTACCCGTTTAGCCAAGCAATTAATCGCCGCCATAGACGACATAACCGAAGACGGCTTTGTGTTTAGGGTGGACATGCGCTTGCGGCCGTTTGGTAGCGAAGGGGCCTTGGTGTCGAATTTGGATGCCTTGGAAGATTACTACCAAAACAATGGCCGCGAATGGGAGCGTTATGCCTGGATTAAAGGCCGCGAAGTGACCGGTGGCCAACAAGTGGCGCGTTTATTAAAACCCTTTGTTTTCAGAAAATACTTGGATTTTGGTGCGTTTGCCAGCATGCGCGATTTAAAGCAGCAGATACAACGCGACGTGAATAGCAAGGGCATGCAAGACAACATTAAATTGGGCCGCGGTGGCATACGGGAAATTGAGTTCATTGCCCAAGTGTTTCAGTTGATACGCGGTGGCCAAGACCCCAGTTTGCAAATTAAACCGACTTTGCAGGTGCTCGATCTGTTGGCTGAAAAAAGCTTGCTGCCTAGCCGAACCGTGGCCGAATTAAAAGCTGCCTATGTTTTTTTACGCAATTTAGAGCACCGCTTAATGTACGTGGAAGACGCGCAAACGCAGGCGCTACCGAATAACGATGAGGCGCAAGCACGCATCGCTAAGGCTATGAATTTTAGCGATTGGCCTAGCTTTTTAGCGGTATTAAATGGCTACCGTGCGCAGGTGCAACAGCATTTTGATGCCACTTTTAGCGATGCCAGCGCGGACAGCAGTGCACTGGCAAATGAAATCGCCTTGTGGCAAGACGGCTTAGGCGAACAAGAGGCGCTAGCGGCTTTGCAAAAATTACGTTACCAAGAAGCGTCGCTAAGCCGCAGCAGATTGCAGGCCATGCGCCACAGCAGTCGCTATTTGCAATTGCCTGAATCCAGCCGTTTGCGTTTTGATGGCTTGATGCCGCTGGCCATTCAGTTGTCGGCCAGCATGCCCAACCCAGACACGACCTTGCTGCGCGTCAGTGATTTGTTGGAAAGCATCTGCCGCCGTGCCAGCTATTTGGCACTGTTGGCCGAGCACCCGCAGGCCATGCAATTGCTCGTTAAACTGTGCAGCAGCAGTCCGTGGCTAAGCAATTACTTGTTGCAACACCCCATTTTATTGGATGAGTTGTTGGACACCCGCACCCTGTATGCGCCACCGGATTTTGCCAGCATGCGTAAGCAATTGCAGCAACGCTTGACTGAGCTGGACGGCGACGTGGAGCAGCAAATGGACAGCTTGCGCCATTTTAAACATGGCCATGTGTTTAGGTTTGCCGTGCAGGACATCAACGGTGAATTGAGCCCAGAAGTGGTGTCCGATTACTTAAGTGCCTTAGCCGATTTGATACTGGACGTCAGCTTGCCCTTTATTTGGGCTCAGCTCAAAACGCGGCATAGGCAGGATGCGAAATTTGCCGTCATAGGCTACGGCAAATTGGGCAGTAAAGAGCTGGGCT
>CAJBBQ010000159.1 GCA_903951385.1 uncultured Pseudomonadota bacterium | reverse complement strand
CCGATTTTTAATTCTGGTAGTTGGCCTCTACCTTGGCTTTTAGTTTTTGGCTGGCGTGGAAGGTCACCACGCGGCGTGCAGAAATAGGAATCTCTTCGCCTGTTTTTGGATTGCGCCCGGGGCGCTCTGATTTTTTACGCAGTTCAAAATTACCAAAACCGGATAATTTAACGCTGTCGCCCGCTTCTAAAGCGATGCGCACTTCTTCAAAAAAGGCCTCAACCATGTCTTTTGCTTCACGCTTATTTAAACCAACTTGCTCGTAAAGCAAATCTGCAAGTTCAGCTTTTGTTAAGGTCATACCCTACTCCCATTCATTGCCAGCCTTTTTTAGGCTTAATTTCTAATTTGTAACGCAGTTAAACTATAAAAAACAGCCCACCATAGCGAGCTATTTAATGTGTTAATTTCTCAGTGTTGCATTGCACGCATTTTGCAATAATTGTAGCAGATTTGCCATGACGCTATCGGCATCGCTATCCGTTAATGTTTTTTGAGTATCGTGCATAAGTACTGATAACGCAAGGCTTTTTTTGTTTTCAGCCACACCCCGACCTTGGTAAATGTCGAACAAGGCCACGTCCATCAGCATGGGAATGGCGGCTTTTTTAATGGCTGCCATCATGGTGCTAACAGGCATGCTTGCATCCACCACTACCGCCAAATCGCGTCGCACAGGCAACAATTTAGAGACATCTTGATAAGCCGGAATGCGGCGATTCAATATGGCATCCACGTCTAACTCAAACAAAAAAGTGCTTTTAGTTAAATTGTAATGCTGCTGCCATTTTGGGTGCAATTTACCTAACCAACCTATCGCTTTGCCATCAAGCAAGATCTGGGCAGTTTGACCAGGGTGCAAGGCGCTGTGCTCGGCTTTTTCATAACTAAGCGGCAACAAAGCCGAGGCATCGCTAAGCAAGGCATCAACGTGGGCTTTAATCTCAAAGAAATCCACATCGTCTGCTGCTGCAGCCCATTGCTCAGGTTTTGCACTGCCGTAGGCTAAGCCCGCAATGCGCGTTGTTTCAGTAAATGATGTTTGCTGCGCAGTCGCATAATGGTAGCTAGCGCCTAATTCAAACAACATGGCTCGGTCTTGTTTGCGATTTAGGTTATAAACCAAGCTATCCAATAAGCCGCCCCATAAACTGCTGCGCATCACGCTTAGGTTGCTAGCAATCGGGTTTTTCAGTTTTATCGGCCTAGGGTTGGCCAGCAAGTCGCTCTCCCAAGCTTCATCGACGAAGCTGTAATTCACCAATTCTTGGTAACCGGCGGCAACCATGCGATTGCGCAATACGGCTTGATGGGCACGCGCTTCTGGCGCTTCTAGCATGCTTAATGTTGCAACCGGGGCTTGCGCTGGAATGTGATCGTAGCCATGCAGGCGAGCAACTTCTTCAATCAGATCTTCTTCTATACTGATATCAAAACGGTAGCTAGGCGGCACCACGGTGAACACGCTTTGCTCTAAGGTGTAAGTAAAGCCTAATTGCGCTAACAACTGGGCGACTTTTTCCTCAGCAAAGGGAATGCCTAACACTGATACCAAACGACTTAAGCGCAGTTTAACCGGCAGCCTGTTTGGCAGCACACCTAGACACTCGGTCACCTCGCCAGCTTTGCCGCCGCACAACTGTTTAATCAATTGCGTGGCGTATTCCAAAGCCAGACGCGTGTTGGCGAAATCCACGCCACGCTCAAAGCGATAGGATGAATCGGTACATAAACCCAATCTGCGTGCCTTACCGGCAATCACCGTTGGCGTAAAATAGGCGCTCTCTAGAAACACAGCGGTACTAGTCTCGTCGACTGAGGTTGATTGACCGCCCATAATGCCGGCCAAGGCAATCGGACCGCTGCCATCGGCTATCACTAAGTCATCGCTTTTCAGGCTAACTTCTTGCTCATTTAATAAACGTAAGCTTTCGTTTTTTTGCGCAAAACGCACGGTGATGTCGCCACTTAACTTAGCAGAATCAAATGCATGCATGGGTTGCCCTAACGCTAGCAACACATAGTTAGTCACGTCAACCAGCACATTAATGCTGCGTAAACCACTGCGCTCTAGTCGCTTCACCATCCATGCCGGCGTGCTAACCTGGGCATTCACCCCCGTTATAAGGCGACCGCAATAGCGTGGGCAGGCTTGCTGCTCCGCCACCACTGCATTTAAACGATCTGCTGTGTCGCTAGGCTCCGATTTAATTTCTTCAAAGCAAGTAGCGGCGCCAGTAATGGCGGCCACATCACGCGCGATCCCAGTTAAGCTCAAGCAATCGCTACGGTTAGGTGTCAACTTAAGCGTAAGCAAGTGATCGTCTAGATCTAAATATTGACGTATATCCTGGCCTACGGGCGCTAGGCTATCTAGCTCTAGTAAGCCAGTGGCCTCAGCCGTCAAACCGAGCTCCTTGGACGAACACATCATGCCAAATGACTCGACGCCACGTACTTTGGCTTGCTTGATATCAATGCCAGGCAATTGCGCCCCCACCAAAGCACAGGGTGCAATTAGGCCGGCGCGTGCGTTGGCTGCACCGCAAACTATTTGTATGGGTTGCGCTAACCCTACATCAACCGAGCAGACTTGCAAGCGGTCGGCATCCGGGTGTTTTTCCACACTAATAATCTTGGCCACCACAACCTTAGTAAAAGGCGCAGCGACAGGCTGCATGTCCTCCACCTCTAGCCCGGCCATGGTCAAGGCATGACTGAGTGCCTGACTGTCCAAATTCGTGCCGACCAGACTGCGTAACCAATTTTCTGAAAACTGCATAATGCTTTTTAACCTTAACTGAGGGGTGAATTAACGCCAGCTAGCCTTATTTAAACTGGCTTAAAAAACGCAAATCATTATTAAAGAAATGGCGTAAATCGTTCACGCCATAACGCAACATGGTTAAGCGCTCTACGCCCAAACCAAATGCAAAACCGCGGTATTTTTCGCTGTCTATATTGACGTGTTTAAACACTTCCGGGTGCACCATACCGCAACCGCCTATCTCTAACCAGCCGCCATTCCAGCTCATGTCCATTTCAGCTGAGGGCTCAGTAAACGGAAAAAAAGACGGGCGAAAGCGCACGGTCAAATCGTCACGCTCAAAGAATTTTTGCAAGAAGTCTTGCACCACGCCTTTTAAATTAGCAAAGCTGATGTCTTCGTCTACCCATAAGCCTTCAACCTGATGAAACATAGGTGAATGGGTGGCATCCGAATCAACGCGGTAAACGCGACCAGGTGCAATGATTTTTAGTGGCGGGGTTTTATGGGTCTTAAGTGCATTTTCCATATAACGAATTTGCACAGGTGATGTGTGCGTACGTAATACGTTTGCATCGTCTATATAAAAGGTATCGTGCATGGCACGCGCTGGATGGTCTTCGGGGATGTTGAGCGCAGTAAAGTTATAAAAATCGGTTTCGATTTCCGGACCGGTCGCCACTTCAAAACCAATCGAATGAAACAATTGCTCTATGCGTTGCAGCGTAAGCGTCACTGGATGCAAGCCCCCAGTCGATTGCGCTCGGGCTGGGAGACTCACGTCTATGGATTCTTGCGCTAATTGTTTAGCTTGCTCAGCGTTAAGCAAGGCTTCACGTCGAGATGTCAGCGCCGCTTCCACGGCCTGCTTGACCACATTAATGGCCGCGCCAGCCGCGGGTCGTTCCTCGTTACTCAGCTTACCTAAACCCTTTAAGGCGTCGGTCAGTAACCCGGTTTTACCTAGGTATTTGGCCTTAGCAATTTCCAGCTCGTTCATGTTGGCGCTGGCAGCAAAATCCGATTGCGCTTGCGGAATTAAATGGCTTAAATCTGTCATGTAAATGGGGATCTTTAATAAACTGGTTTTTTATTTAAGTGCATAATTTTACAGCAAAAAAAAGAGGCCTAAGCCTCTTTTTCTACTTATTTTTTAAATAAGTTTGCTAACTAAACAGCCAAGGCTTTTTTAGCCATTTCAACAAACTGAGCAAATGCCGTTTTGTCGAATACTGCTAAGTCAGCCAACACTTTACGATCCACTTCCACTGCGGCTTTTTTCAAGCCATTCATGAAGCGGCTGTAAGTTAAACCACACTCACGTGCACCGGCGTTAATACGGGCAATCCATAAGGTACGGAATTGACGTTTTTTCTGTCTACGGTCACGGTATGCGTATTGACCGGCTTTCATTACCGCTTGCTTGGCAACGCGGTAAACGTTTTTACGACGACCGCGATAACCTTTAGCGGCTTTTAATACTTTCTTGTGTCTTGCGCGAGCGATGACACCACGTTTTACTCTAGGCATATCGGTCTCCTTATCGTGTAGGCATCATTGCGCGAACGCGTTTGACGTCTGTTGCTGAGATGATCGCCGTGCCGCGTAGTTTACGCTTTTGCTTGGTGGTCTTTTTGGTTAGGATATGGCGTAAGTGAGAGTGGGTACGTTTCACTTTACCATTACCCAAGTATTTGTAGCGCTTTTGAGCGCCACTCTTGGTTTTCATTTTTGG
>CAJBBQ010000158.1 GCA_903951385.1 uncultured Pseudomonadota bacterium | reverse complement strand
TGGCTAGCCGTGATGGATTTTATTGCGCCTTTAGTGCCGATAGGCTTGGGCGCAGGACGATTAGGTAACTTTATTAATGGTGAACTGTGGGGTCGCGTAACCAACACCGACTTCGGCATGGTGTTCCCGCAAATAGACGGTTTATTGCGTCACCCCTCGCAACTGTATGAATTCACCCTAGAGGGCGTGGCCTTGTTCTTCATTCTTTGGGCCTACGCGTCTAAGCCACGCGCCAGCGGTGCCATTGCCGCCGTGTTCTTAATGGGCTACGGCGCCTTTAGGTTTGCCGTTGAATACACTCGCGAACCAGACAGCTATTTAGGTTTGTTGTCCATGGGGTTTAGCATGGGCCAATGGTTGAGTTTGCCTATGCTGTTAATCGGTGCCGTCCTATGGATTAAGGCATACAGCAAGTAAGCCTCCCGCTATGAGCAGGCATAAAAAAACGGACGCCTAGGCGTCCGTTTTTTCTATTCCTTACAGATTAGGAATGGTAAGCGCGCTCACCGTGCTCTGATGTATCCAAGCCTTCACGCTCAGACTCTTCAGACACACGTAGACCGATCACCAAGTCCACTAATTTGAATGCAATCACTGATACGACAGTTGATACCACGATGGCTGTACCTACTGCGTAAGCTTGTGCAGTCATTTGTGCTGCAAAGTTGTATTCACCCACTGCGTTAGCCACGTAATCGTAAACACCCATGCCGCCTAGCGCTGGGTTAACAAACACACCCGTTGCCAATGCACCAAAGATACCGCCGACTGCGTGCACACCGAATACGTCTAGCGCATCGTCGTAACCTAACCAGTATTTCACTTTTGCTACAAAGAAGTAGCAGATTGGTGAAACTAGCAAGCCGATGATGATGGCACCCATAGGGCCGACGAAACCGCATGCTGGGGTAATGGCAACCAAACCTGCTACTGCACCAGAAGCGGCACCTAGCATAGAAGGTTTACCTTTCAATAGCCATTCAGCGAATGCCCATGACAAGGTAGCTGCACCCGTTGCAATCATGGTGTTAACTAGAGCCAAAGCAGCGTAGCCGTTTGCTTCTAAGTTAGAACCCGCATTGAAACCGAACCAACCCACCCATAGTAATGCTGCACCAACCATGGTTAAGGTTAGGCTATGAGGCGCCATGGCTTCTTTACCGTAACCGATACGTTTACCAACCATGATGGCGCCAACTAAACCGGCTACACCAGCGTTGATGTGCACAACAGTACCACCAGCGAAGTCTAATGCGCCTTTAGCCCATAACCAACCGGCATTTGCCACCACTGTTTCCAATGACGCTGCATCAGTAATCGCATCAGGACCGTCCCAATACCAAACCATGTGAGCCATAGGCAAGTAAGCGAAAGTGAACCACAACACCATGAAAGCCAAGATAGCAGAGAACTTCATGCGCTCAGCAAAAGCACCAATGATCAGTGCCGGTGTGATGGCCGCAAAGGTTAATTGGAAAGCCACAAACACCAACTCAGGAATCACGACACCTTTACTAAAGGTGGCTGCAATTGAGTCAGGGGTAATGCCTGCCAAGAACGCTTTAGCTAAACCGCCATAGTAGGGATTGCCGCCAGTGAAGGCCACGCTGTATCCGTAAATTGCCCACAGAACCGCCATCAAAGAGAAAATCATGAAGGTTTGCATGAGCACAGACAGCATATTTTTTTGGCGCACTAAACCGCCGTAAAATAAGGCCAAGCCTGGGATCACCATTAAGGTTACCAACACGGTTGAAATCAACATCCATGCGGTATCACCTTTGTTTGGTGTTGGCGCTGGTGCGGCTGCCGCTTCTGCCGGTGCGGCTTCTGCTGGCGCAGCTGCATCAGCAGCCGGTGCCACTACCGCTGCCGCTTCGGCTGCAGGTGCAGCGTCTTCAGCGTAAGTGTTGGCAGCTAGGCCTAGGCCCAGTGTTGCTACTAGAGCAAAGATCGAAAGTAATTTTTTCATTATCATCCCCTTATAAGGCTTCGATGCCGGTTTCACCGGTACGAATGCGATAGACTTGTTCGAGATTAAAGACAAAAATCTTGCCGTCGCCGATTTTGCCAGTGGCGGCTGATTTTTCAATCGCATCCACTACTTGATCTAGCAACTCGTCTTTAATCGCTACCTCTAATTTAACTTTAGGTAAAAAATCCACCACGTATTCAGCACCACGATAGAGCTCGGTGTGACCTTTTTGGCGACCGAAACCTTTTACCTCAGTGACGGTAATGCCTTGAACCCCAATACTAGAAAGGGCTTCACGCACTTCATCAAGCTTAAACGGTTTGATAATTGCGGATACAAATTTCATGAGTGCCTCCTTATAGGCGGGATAAACCCGCCAAATTTAGATTAGAACGTTTTTTGTACGAATGCAGTGAAGGTACTGCCATCGATTGGGCCACCAGCATATGCAGCATAACCTGCTCTGTCTTTAGCATCCGTGTCTGCATAGAAGGCACCTACATTCACGCCATTAGCGAAGGATTTAGTCGCGCCCACTTTCCAATCAGTATATGTATAAAGAACATCCAAAGCGTTACCATCAAATTTTTGACGGCCTATGTGTAGGTTAGCCGTGATGCCTGAATCCGCTAAAGGAATGTTCGCATTCAATTCAGCGTAATAGGTGCCTGCGCCATCTTCATTATTAAATGCATCATCAGACACCACTGAAGAGAATTTTGCCTGCAACCATTTGTAACTTAATGCACCGTACAATTCAGTTGTATTAGCAGTAGTAGTGGCGCTCAATTTATGGCCTGGATAAATGTATTGCAACACACCAACGTCATAACCCAAACCAGTTTCGCCTATGGTATTGCGGTAGCCACCGTACACATCCACCTCTAGGCTAGAGTTATCATAATATGAATTCAAACCAGCACCGCTTTTGTAATCTTCTAACCAACTAATGTTAGAACCCCAAGCACCAACATATAAACCGCTGGCATGCGAGAAATCCACGCCGCCTTGCAAGGCTGGCTTTTCACCTGTTTGGGTTAAGCCACGGAAAATGTATTGGCTGAACAAACCAACGTTATAGCTGATGGTGTAAGCCGGTGCAGGCGCTGCTGCAGGTGCCGCATCCGCAGCGAAAACTGCTGTTGGTAATGCTAATGTGCCTAAAACGGCAATGGTAACTAATGATTTACGCATGGTATTTCTCCTTGATTAATGTTTAGAATAAACAAAGCTATTCGGGGATATATAAGCAATACCCGTGCCAACTATTTTTATGTT
>CAJBBQ010000157.1 GCA_903951385.1 uncultured Pseudomonadota bacterium | reverse complement strand
TTGAATTGAACCGACCAAGCGTTCTGCTCGAAATATGGCCGCTATGTCTTGCAAGGCCACATCGAAATTATCGTTAATTGTAACATAATCGAACTCGCCCACGTGCGCCATTTCCGAGCGGGCTGCCGCCACGCGCTTAGCAATGACTTCGGCCG
Source organism: uncultured Pseudomonadota bacterium (assembly GCA_903951385.1). Lineage (GTDB taxonomy): Bacteria > Pseudomonadota > Gammaproteobacteria > Burkholderiales > Methylophilaceae > Methylotenera > Methylotenera hypolimnetica. Next base: position 2,088 of record CAJBBQ010000157.1, on the reverse strand, counting down.
CATCTTGGCCACGGCCATTGAGTCGTTGCTCCAAGGTCTCTATCGATGGCGGCAAGATAAATATGCTGATGGCTTGCGGGTACAAACGCCGCACTTGCGCCGCGCTTTGCCAGTCGATTTCTAAAATCACATCGAAGCCCGCAGCCAATTGTTGGTCCACCCCTGCTTGGGAAGTGCCATAGCGCGCCTCGTGCACCAGCGCACTTTCTAAAAACTGCGCCTCACCTAGCATGCTGATGAAGCTGGCATCGTCCACAAAATAGTAATCCACCCCGTCAGTTTCGCTGGGCCTGGGCTTGCGCGTGGTGTGAGAAATGGACAGCTTTAATTGCGGGTCGTTGGCCAGCAAGGCTTTAATTAAACTGGTTTTGCCTGCGCCAGAAGCCGCGGTGATGATAAATAAGTTAGCCATGGTCATGCTTTATCCTATCCTGTTTAGCTAATTATGACATATTTAGGTATGAGAATTTAAGCGAAACGAACCATCGCCAAGAATACAGATGGTTATTCTATATTTTGAATTTGCTCGCGCATCTGCTCGATGAGGACTTTCAATTCCATAGAGACTTTTGTGGTTTCCACCGCCACCGATTTGGAGCCCAAGGTATTGGCTTCGCGGTTTAATTCTTGCATTAGAAAATCCAAGCGTTTACCGGCCGGTGCATCGCTATTGAGGATGCGTTTCACCTCGCTTATGTGAGCGGTCAATCTACTTAGCTCTTCGTCCACATCGATGCGCTGGGCGAACAACACCAACTCTTGCGCCAACCTTTCCGGGTCTAAGTTTTTTAAGCTGTCATTTAACTTAGCCTCTAACTTGGCTTGGTATTCTTGCGTTAAAGTCGGCAGCAAAGGTTTAACGGTTTCCACTAGCTGCTCAATTTGCGCTAAGCGCTCCAAGATCAAGGCTTTGAGTTTTTCCCCTTCGCGCGCGCGTGAGGCGTTGAGTGCTTGCAAGCCTTCTTGCAACAAAGCTTTCACCTCCTCCGCTAACTTGCTTTCAGCACCCGCCTCACTAATAAGCACGCCGGGCCAACGCAAAATGTCGGCCACGCTGAGCTCACGACTTTGCGGAAAATGCTGCTTCGCGGTGGCTTGCATGGCCACTAATTGTTGCAACATGGCTGGGTCGATTTGCGCCGCTTGGAGCGTGGTAGTGCGTGCCATTAAATTGAGTTTGCATTCGATTTTGCCGCGGCTTAATTGCTCGCCTATCCGCTCACGCATGAGCGGTTCTAGGCTGCGCAAATTGTCATCTAACTTAAAATGCAAATCCAAGTAGCGGCTGTTTACTGCGCGCAGCTCCAAAATTAAGGTGGCATTATCCAAGCTTTTTTCTTGGGCGGCGTAGCCTGTCATGCTAAAAATCATAGGGGCTCTTTCTAGTGTGATGCGATTAAAATTAGTGTCATGTTATCAAATACGGCTGATTTCATGCCAAAATAAAGCCCTTAATTAGGAATACAACTATGCAAACCCATCAACGGCCTAGCGGCCGACTCCACAATCAATTACGCGATGTCACCATTGTTCGCCATTACACCAAGCACGCCGAAGGCTCGGTGTTGGTTAAATTTGGTGACACCCATGTGCTGTGCACGGCCAGCGTGGAAGAGCGCGTGCCAGGCTTCCTCAAGGGCAAAGGCCAAGGTTGGGTCACGGCCGAATACGGCATGCTGCCTCGCTCTACCGGTAGCCGCATGGACAGAGAGGCCGCCAAGGGCAAACAGTCTGGTCGCACCCAAGAAATTCAACGCTTAATTGGCCGTTCACTCAGGGCCATTATTAATTTAGAGAAATTAGGTGAACGCAGCATACAGATTGATTGCGACGTCATCCAAGCCGACGGCGGCACCCGCACGGCCAGCATCACCGGGGCCTACGTGGCCTTGCACGATGCGATTGCCACGTTATTAAAAAGTGGCGCCATCAGCGAAAGCCCACTCATCCAAGGCATGGCTGCCATTTCGGTTGGTGTTTACCAAGGCCAAGCGGTATTGGATTTAGACTACCTAGAAGATTCGGATTGCGACACCGACATGAACGTGGTGATGACTGCCGACGGTGGCTTTGTCGAAGTGCAAGGCA
>CAJBBQ010000156.1 GCA_903951385.1 uncultured Pseudomonadota bacterium | reverse complement strand
GATCGATTAAGGCATCTTGGGCATTTTGCAGCAAGTTGTGTATCACTTGGCGCAACATGGTGCTGTCGCCCTTAATGGCAGGCGCTTGTTTTTCCAAAGCCAAGTGCAATTTTCTAGCCGGCAAATCGTAAAACGACACCACTTCTTGTATGAGTTTATTTAAATCCAGGGCTTGCAATTGCGGTGCGGGCGAGCGGGCATACTCACTGAATTCATTGACCATGCGTTTTAATGCATCGACTTGATTGACGATGGTGGCGGTCGAGCGTTTAAGCATGTCGGCATCGCTGTCATCCAATTTGTCGACTAATTTATGCGCCATGCGCTCTGCCGACAGTTGTATGGGCGTCAATGGGTTTTTAATTTCGTGCGCCAAGCGCCTGGCCACTTCCCCCCACGCGGCATCGCGCTGAGCTTGTATCATGGTGGTGGCATCGTCAAACACCGCCACGTAACCGCCATCCGGTAAACGCGTGCCGCGTAAGGTGAGTATTTGCTTACCTTGACCGCTGAGCAATTCTATCTGGGTAAACAACTCATCCTTAGTGGTTTCAACAGCCGTGTCTATTGCGGTATCGTCTCCCACGGCATGCTGATTGTGCATGGCGATGGCCAAAAAGAAGGCCTCCAAACGCGGCTGTTTGATGACCATTTCTTCTATGGTCAAGCCGACGAAATGCTGCAACTGCACGGCCAATATATTGTTGGCGGCTTCGTTGAACGTGCGCAATTCACCGCGTTGGTTTAAGGCCATGACGCCGGATGATAAATGCGCCAATATGGTTTCCAAGTAACCCCTGGCCGCCTCTACCCTTGAACGGTTACGTTCGGCAGCTTTAGTCGCGTCATCGAGTTGCTGAGTCATGCTGTTAAAGGATTGCACCAAGACACCCAATTCGTCTTTACCGTGCGCCGGCAACACCGTGCTGTAGTCGCCACTGGCAATGGCTTTGGTGCCCTCGGCCAGGACGGTTAAGGGCGCCGATAATTTGCGACTTAAAACAAAGGCCACCGCGACGGCGCCCAACATGGCCAACATCATGACCAAGGTCAAGGTTAGGGCAAACACTTCCCTTAGCGAAGTACGGCTGTAAGACAGTTGTTGGTAGTCTTGGTAAACGTCTTGCACCGCCTCGGCAGTGTTAGCCAGCGCTTTAGGCACCGGTTGCAACAACTGCAATATACGTGTTTCACCGGCGAGATCCTGACCATTCACCGGCACCAATACGCGTAAGTACAGGCCTTTGTTGCTAATCGGCTCTATGCTGCCTAGGATGTGTAAACGCGCTTGCCTTAGTTGGGCGACACTGGGCAATTCGGGCAAGATAGAGGTAGCATCGCTATTCGACACCTCTAAAATTCGGCCTTGCACAGTCAACAAGGTGGCGTCACGAATGCCGCTTTTTTCTCGTAAATCGTTCAAGATAGAGCGGCTGTTGGCGGGCTGGAAGGCCAAGGTGCTAGCCATGTTCTCGCCTTTTTCTTTGACGTCCAAGAGCATGATGTCCAAGGCGGTGCGGCCTAGATTTAAGCCGCCTTCCAGCGCGGCCTCTACTTTGACATTGAACCAAGATTCGATGGATCGGGTTAAAAAATTAACCGACACCAAGTAGACGATTAAGCCAGGAATCAGCGCCATCATGGCAAAGCTCATTAACAATCGACGGGTAAAGCGGCTGCCCACTACGCCACTGCGAATCTGCTTGAATAAACGCCATACCTGATAGCCTATGACGCCGATTAGAAAGGCTGCCAATAGAATATTCAGAGCCACCAACAAGGAATAGTATTCGCCGGAGGCAGCAGTATTGGCACTGGCGTTTGACAGCAAGTACAGTAAGAAGGCGCCTAAGGCGGCGCTAAGCAAAACTATGAACTTCATCGTGCCCGCTGTTTCATTTGAATAAAGTCGGTTGCCATTCAAAACGCTGCGTAGTCATGGTCCATTCTTCCGAAACCAGGCCATCGCCCTGCAGCGTTTTGGGTAATTTTTTAGTGTCCAAGCGCATCAAAAAGCCGGCATTGTAAGGCTCGCCTTTTTCTACTTGGGATTTGCTGAAGACTTTTAAGTCGCTGATGCTGGACAAGTCATCGATGGCTTCATCCAAACGCACAAAGGTTTTTTGTTGCTCGCCGCGCACCAGCAAATATTGTCTGGAAAGCGCATGGTAACTTAGGCTAACCCGTTGAGTCACGGTGGCAATTTCGTCATCAAACCAATATTTTCTTGGCGTGGCCAGTTGAAACTCGATGATGAAATTTAAGGTGTAGCCCTTGCTGATGGCGTCTTCTATCGCGCTGCTAAATTTAATATCGACATCCGCATTGAGCACGTAAGCGTCGTCTTGTGTTTTTAATTCGGCACTTTTGACGGACATACTGCTGTTTGCCGCAAGCCCTGCCATGGAAAAAAAGGCCAAGCAAAAGGCCAAGAAAACTAGCTTAAATTTTTTGCAATAAGGCATAGAAAAACCCATCGTGCGCGGCAGAGGGAATAAGCTGACCATGCAAATGGGTCACGTTATCGGCACCGCTCACGGCACTGAAATCGAATGCCAATTGCTTGGCATCGGCATTATTTTTTAAAAATGCGTCCACTTGCCCTTGATTTTCTTCATTAAAAACCGAACAGCTTACATAAAGTAATTTACCACCCTTTGCCAACATCTGCCATAAATTGGGCAGAATTTTAGCTTGCTGCGCGACGAAGGAAGCCACGTCGGCTTCGCGGCGCAACCATTTAATGTCGACATGACGGCGTACTATGCCTGAAGCCGTGCAAGGCACATCGGCCAATATTCGATCGAAAGGCACGCCGTCCCACCAATCGCTGGAGGCGGCATCGCCCACCATCACTTTGGCTTGCAATTGCAAGCGTTGCAGGTTGCTTTCCACTCGTAACAAGCGACCGGGGTCGCTATCCAGGGCGGTTAAATCGCTGCAGCCTAATTCCAATATGTGGCCGGTTTTACCGCCGGGGGCAGAACAGGCATCCAGCACTTTGTGCTGCATTTCTGCGCCCAACAATGGCGCCGCCAATTGCGCACCGTAATCTTGCACCGACACCACACCGTCGTTAAAGCCGGGGATTTTTTCTACCGCCACCGGCTTACTCAAAACCAAGGCTTGGCCACCTAGACGGTCGGATTCTATGCCTTGTCGAGTTAATAATTGTTGGTAATCCGTCACGCTGATTTTTTTGCAATTGACGCGTAAGGTCATGGGCGGGTGCTGGTTGCCGTTAAGCAAAATGCTCTGCCAATGCAAGGGGTATTGCACTTTGAGTTTGTTTATCCACCATTGCGGGTAGGAGTAGGTCGCCGCTTCTTTGCTGGCGACGCGACTGGCCAACTGCGTTTGTTGCCGTAAAAAATTACGCAAGATGGCATTCACCAAGCCCTTAGCCCAGGCTTTAGGTGCGGGCTTTTTCAGTAGGCTCGCCGCTTGCACGGCTTGATTGACCACGGTAAACGCATCGGCTTTATCGTGCAGCAATTGGTAGAGCGCCACCAATAAGATGGCATGCACGCGGTCATCGCTTAAGGGCTTTTCCAGCAACTGTATGAGGTAAGCATCGATTTCACCGTAGAACCGCAAGGTGCCGTAACTTAAGTCCTGCGCCGCCCCGCGTTGTTGCGCAGTAGCATTGGGGTGGCTGGCTAAGGCTGCCGGCAAGGCTACGGTGAGGTTGCGTCCTGATAGCACGAGGTTGACCGCATGGGCTGCAATTTGTTGGGATAGGTACAAAGGACGCTTTCTTGTTGTTAAGGCGGTTAAAGGTGAGTTGATTTTACTTGATAACGCGTGCACCAGGGACTTAATCCCTAGGCAGGCAAAATGGACGGAGTCATACTAAGCCGTAAACCTATCACCCAACTGCAAATTATGGCCTTGCACGAAAGACGCGGCAGGCATGCGCTTGCCACCCGGCGCTTGCAATTCGGCGATGCGCAGCAAACCCTCGCCGCAACCCACCAGGATGCCGTCTTGCACGCCGACGATTTCTCCTGGCTGAGCTTGGCCGGCTTCGGCGGTGGCCATCCAAATGCGGCAGGTGTGGTCTTTTAGTTGGCTTTGCGCCACCGGAAAAGGATTAAATGCCCGCACTTGCCGAGAAATGGCCGCCGCAGATTGCTGCCAATCTATGGCCGCTTCGGATTTGTCTAATTTGTGCGCGTAAGTCACCAAACTTTCATCTTGGGCAGTGGCGGCTAAGCCGCCATTTTTTTCCAAGTCGGCCATGGCCGTCACCATCAATGTGGCGCCTATATGACTTAAGACGTCGTGCAAGCTTTGCGTGGTATCGCTGTCCTTGATCGCCACCACCCCTCGACTGACCATGGCGCCGGCATCCAGGGCTGCCACCACTTCCATAATGGTCACACCGGTTTCCTGAT
>CAJBBQ010000155.1 GCA_903951385.1 uncultured Pseudomonadota bacterium | reverse complement strand
TTCAATTTCACGCATAGCCCACCGCGTGTCATAGGATGATCGGCGTTGCCTTTTACCGCAATGAGCTTATTGTCCTTGACATGAAAAACCATGGAACACGTGTCTGGGCAGTCATGAGGGCAGCCCCCATGATAGGTCTTGATTGAGCTATCTTTTACATCATCCATAATAAACTCCCGGTATTTATACTTAGGTATGGCAACAGAACTATTTGAAAAAATAACACAAATATAAACTTATTGTAATACGCAATTTTAGTTGAGACCTAGACCGCGCAATTGCCAAGCCTTCATATAAGCATCATAAAACTTTAATCTATCCTCACTACACTGCTCCTGAAAAAAGCAATCAAGTGAGCGCGTTGGAGTAAAAAATGAACAAATGGAATGTCTTGGTTTGGTTGGTGGAGTGGGGGTTCATGCCCTCACTCATGCTGGTGTATTTATTGTCCATGCTCGCCTAAGACCGATTCAATAAAGTGGCCTTGTCGATGCCATGCCTCATTCCCTAGCTACAAAATAATCAGCCTTGCCCATGCAATCTGGGCCGTTTTATCGTATGATTTTAGCTCTGCAGGTAGACGGATTAGGATGCAAAAATGAAAAAAATATTGATTGCCAATTCCAAGGGTGGCGCAGGCAAAACAACCTTAGCCACCAATCTGGCCTCCTACCTAGCGGCTTCAGGACACAGGGTGCTGCTGCAAGATTTGGATAGACAACAATCGTCGGCGCAATGGCTAAGCAGAAGGCCAGCCGACTTACCCTTGATACACAGCTACAACGCGCACACTAAAGAAAAATCAAACGACGCCACTTGGGTGGTCACCGACACGGCCGCTGGCCTGCGCGATGAAAAATTGGCCGATGCCGTTAAGCAAGCCGATTGCGTGATTGTGCCCATCCAACCGTCTGCTTTTGACATGGGCGCCAGCAGCGATTTTCTTGATCGTTTAGCCGAAGAAAAAGCCGTGCGCAAAAACAAAACCTTTGTGGCATTGGTCGGCATGCGAGTCAACAGCCGCACCCATGCCGCCGCCACCCTGGCCGATTTCATGGAAGATACTGGTTTCCCCGTGCTCACTTATCTGAGAAACGCGCAGGTCTATGCCACGGCGGCCGAATTAGGCATAGGTTTGTTTGACATGCGCCCATCCTTGGTTGCACAAGACATGGAGCAGTGGGCACCGCTGCTAAACTGGATTAAAGAAGCCAACGCGCAATAAAAAAGCACCCGCAAGAATTTGCCGGTGCTCGAGTAAACAATGCAATTAAAGCCGGCCTGTTTGCTGAAAGCCGGCTTGGTTTGGCCTTAACTTTTTGCTTTATTTACTTTCTCTGCTTTTTGTTTTTCTGCTTTTTCTTTGGCTTCTATTTCTTTAGCCGCTTTTTTTGCTTCTTTCTCTTTAATGGCAAACATGTTTTTGCGCCATTCTGACAACAATTCGTCGTCTATCTCGAGTTGTATAGCCAATGCTTCTAGCGTGCTTAATTTTTTATCTTCCAATTTTCGAGCAGGCTTACCGCGCATTCTGCTCAATAGACGTTGCGATTCGTCTTCGCTTAATTGTTTGGCTTTTTCTAAGTATTCGTTTGCCGCCGGTTTAATTTTCATGCTCACTCCCTAAATTGGTTATTTCCAACAGGGCTAAGTTTAGCGATTTTAAACGGCGCGTAGGTTACACATTTATGACAACAGAAAGCGGGCACTTTTTTAAATTTTTAGCTTTCTTATTTATGTCACATTCAAAGGCTAACATGGCCTTCATCACTCCTTGAGATCGTATCTCACCTCGGGGCACCTTAACCAGTGCCCCTCTTTTTTGCCTTGAATTAGTCGCCAGTTATTTCCAGCATCACTTCGTTACGGCGTAAAAAGGGTAAGGTCCATGGCGGGTTGTATCTGGCTAATTCTGGCTGACCTTTGCTGGTCAATTTTTTAACAGCCAACCAGGCTGACAACTCTTTTAGCTTAGCCTGCATTTTCTCGTCATCCACCCAACCGGAAAAACGCACCACGGCATAACGCTTAGCTGCGATGGGCTTAATCAGCACTAGCGGGTTGTTGGGTTTAGGCAGCGTCGCTAAGCTGAATTGACTGGGCATAACAAACCACACGCGCCAACCTTTTTGTTCCGATTGAATGGCCACCGGCGCTGTCATGGCAATTTTTTCTGAACGGGGCTCCACCGTTACCGGCGCGGTCATGCTGATTTTTTCGCTTCTACCAGAGGGCGCCGTGTTGTTACCAAAAATGTAGTCGGCCAATAAGCGAAAGCCTGCGCTGGTGGCATCGCTCATCTCGCCCTCAAGCACGACTTCTGCAATGAGTTTGCTGTCGTAGGTACGGACTTCAAATGCGCCGTCTTTTTCAATGAGGCTGTATTTCGGTTCTTCTGTGGCCATGGCTTTGCCTGCGCTTAATAATAGGGTGATGAACGATAGTAGCACTGCCGCGTATTTCATTATGATTAATATCCTAAAGTGATGGCTAATAAAAAAGGAGCCTGACGGCTCCTTAATTTAACGGTTGGTGCTGAATACACGCCCTGTCATTAACCGCATTTGCTTTCGCCGCAATTTAGGCAAGTCAAACAACCGTCCATGACGATCGCGGCTTTGGTATTGCATTTGGCACACAATTGCGCGCCCTTAGGGAAGCCTTCGGCCGTCACTTCGTCACCGGCTTTAGCGTGCTTTTCTAAGTACTCGGCTTTTTTCTCGTCCACCAATTTTTGTTGGTGTTGATCCAAACCGGGTTTTTTCAGCATGCCAATTTCTTGTAAATGCTGCTCCACCACTTCGCCGATCTCAGCCACCAAACTAGGCACAAATTTGCCGCCTTTTTTGAAGTAACCGCCGCTCGGTTCAAACACGCTTTTTAATTCTTCCACTAAGAAAGTGACGTCGCCACCTTTACGGAACACGGCCGACATCACGCGCGTTAGCGCCACTATCCATTGAAAGTGCTCCATGTTTTTGGAGTTAATAAAAATCTCAAACGGACGACGGTGTTCTTGCGGCGTGTCTTCGTTCATGATCACGTCGTTAATAGTGATATAAAGCGCGTGCTCGGTCACCGGCGTTTTGATTTTATAGGTGTTGCCCACTAGCTTGTCTGGGCGGCTTAGCGGCTCACCCAATTGCACCACTTTGGTGGCGGCTTTGTGTGCTTCTAATTCTGCTGCTTTTACTTCTGCGTCTTTTTTATCTTGCTCGTTAACCAACGCGTAGCCGACGATTTTCTTTTCAATTTTAGTTGCCATGTTCTTATCCTCTTAATCGGTCTGTGTTCTAAAAATAGCGCTTAGAACTTACCGTAATAGCCTTCTTTAAGTGCGTCGTACAGATTGGCCGCAGAGTGAATTTCGCCGTCGTACTCAATCTCTTCGTTGCCTTTTACTTCCAATTCTGTGCCGTCGTCCAAGGTGAATTTGTAGGTGGTGTTTTCCAAATCTTTTTCAGTCACCAACACGCCTTGGAACGCTTCTGGATTGAACCTAAAAGTAGTGCAACCTTTTAGGCCTTTGTCGTAGGCATACAAATAGATGTTTTTGAAATCTTCAAAATCGTAATCGGTAGGCACGT
>CAJBBQ010000154.1 GCA_903951385.1 uncultured Pseudomonadota bacterium | reverse complement strand
GCCGCGGTGTCCATCGTCGCATCCATCATCGGTTGCTTCTTTGTTAAAGCCTCTCCCGGCATGAAAAACGTGATGCCAGCGCTATACAAAGGTTTGGCGGTAGCAGGCGGTTTGTCTTTGGTGGCGTTTTACTTCGTTACCACAAAAATGTTCCCAGAAGGCTTGATGGCTGGCGATTTGGCTATTTCTGCTAACCAACTGTTTGGCGCTTGCGCGGTTGGCTTGGTCCTAACAGCGGCCTTGGTTTGGATTACTGAGTATTACACCGGTACCGATTATGCCCCGGTTAAACACATTGCTCAAGCTTCCACCACCGGCCACGCCACCAACATCATTGCCGGTATCGGTATTTCCATGAAATCCACCGCATGGCCTGTGCTGTCTGTCTGTTTGGCCATTTTTGTTTCGCACTACCTTGGTGGCTTATACGGCGTAGCAATTGCCGCCACCTCCATGTTAAGCATGGCCGGTATCGTGGTGGCCTTGGATGCATACGGCCCCATCACCGATAACGCTGGCGGTATTGCCGAAATGTCTGGCTTGCCTAAATCCGTTCGCGACGTGACCGATCCATTGGATGCGGTAGGCAACACCACTAAAGCCGTTACCAAAGGTTACGCCATTGGTTCAGCCGGCTTGGCTGCTTTAGTCTTATTTGCTGACTACACGCACAAGTTAGAAGGTGCGGGCATGGTGGCTAAATTTGACCTAAGCGATCCTATGGTGATTATCGGCTTATTCATAGGCGGCTTGATTCCGTTCTTGTTTGCTGCCATGGCGATGGAAGCCGTTGGCCGCGCAGCCGGTGCCGTGGTGGAAGAAGTGCGTCGCCAGTTCCGCGACATCAAAGGCATCATGGATGGCAGCGGTAAGCCAGAATACGGCAAAGCGGTGGACTTATTGACCACGGCGGCCATTAAAGAAATGATGATTCCATCCTTGCTCCCGGTAGCCGTTCCGGTAGCCGTTGGTTTGCTATTAGGGCCAGTGGCTTTAGGCGGCATGCTCATGGGCACCATCGTTACTGGTCTATTTGTCGCGATCTCCATGTGTACCGGTGGCGGTGCTTGGGATAACGCCAAAAAATACATAGAGGATGGCAATCACGGTGGCAAAGGTTCAGAAGCCCACAAAGCGGCAGTAACCGGCGATACCGTTGGCGACCCATACAAAGACACAGCCGGTCCAGCGGTTAACCCCTTGATCAAAATCATCAACATTGTTGCCTTGCTGATTGTGCCTTTGTTGCACATGTAAGCGATACAGCGTCTAAGCGGACTGTTAGCTCGCTTAGACCCAATTAGGTGATAAAGAATAGGCTGGCCTTCGGGCTGGCCTTTTTCTTAAGTGAGTACATTGCGAAAGGAAGCTCAGCATGAAAGACAGCTTAATCGTCGGCCTACGCCACCAACATAGCTTTGTGGTGAGCCGCGCGAAAACCGTGCCGGCCATCTACCCAGAATCAGCGGATTTTTTAAGCATGCCCGAGGTGTTTGCCACCGGCTACTTAGTCGGCTTTTTAGAATGGGCCTGCATCCTGGCTATTAAGCCGCATTTGGATGGGGCCCAAGAACAAACCGTGGGCACGCACATCAACGTCAGCCATTTGGCTGCCACGCCGGTAGGCATGACGGTGACCGCGACCGTGGAATTGTTAGCGGTGGAAGGGCGAAAGTTGGTGTTTGCTGTGCAGGCGCACGATGGCTTGGATTTGATTGCCAGCGGCACCCACGAACGGCATAGCATTAATAGGGAAAAGTTTGACGCTAAATGCCGGGCTAAATTACAAGCGGGACTAAACTGAAAGCCCGCCTGAGCTAAGCCAGCTAAAGCACCTGCAGAATGTCGTTGGCAATGTCGGCCGGTTTTTCACCGTAATCCACGTACAATCGAATCTTGCCG
>CAJBBQ010000153.1 GCA_903951385.1 uncultured Pseudomonadota bacterium | reverse complement strand
GCTATCGGCGCCGGTAACGTGGTCGGCATGCACATGGGTTTCTAGGGTATAGACCAATTTTAAATCCTGCTCAGCCAAGGCTTGCATATAGGTAGGCACCTCCGATTCCACCGTGTCTATCAAGACCGCTTGCTTGGTTTTTTCACAGGCTAGCAAATAGGTAAAGGTGCTGGTATCGGGCTCAAAAAATTGTTTAAAAATCATGTTAACTCCCATAGGTATTATGAATTAGCCTGGCTTTGCATGGCTGAAATAAAGCTTTCGTTGGCGGCGGCGGCCGTGCTCATTTGCATGGCCAATTGACCGCAAACCAAACCACACAAGTCAAAAATCTGCTGGTCTACTATGCTGTAATAGGCTTTGGTGCCTCTGGCCTCGCGTTGAATTAAATTGGCCGCGCATAACATAGTGAGGTGCTTGGACACATTGGCTTGCGTGCCGCCGGATAGTGCCACCAATTCGCTGACGTTTTTCTCGCCATCGCGCAGGCCGTTTAGGATTTTCAAGCGCATGGGTTCGGCCAAGAGCTGAAAGTATTTGGCTATGCGCGCGTAAGCTTGGTCATCTAATTGCATCATTGGTCCCCTCAAATAAAACTGTTTGTTTATATTACATGAGTATATAGTTATATAAAAATATATTTGCTAAAATAACGGTATTATTTACAGGACTCCACCATGCAACTCACCATAGATTGGCTACATTTCACCCCAGGCAGCGCCTTAACTGGCGGCTTGATGTTAGGCTTAGGCGCCAGTATGTTGCTGTTGTTTAGCGGCAAAATTGCCGGCATTAGCGGCATCCTTGCCTACGTCATTAAACCAAGCCATCTGTTTAGCCAAGACGCTGCTTGGCGCGCCCTATTCCTCATAGGCTTAATTAGCGCTGGCACGATTTATCCATTTATTGCCGACTTGCCGCCGGCCAGCATTGCTGCCAGCAACCCCACGCTGATGATGGCGGGCCTTCTAGTAGGCTTCGGCAGTCGCATGGGATCGGGTTGCACCAGTGGTCACGGCATATGCGGTTTAAGCCGGTTGTCCTTGCGCTCCTTGTTGGCCACCGTCAGCTTTATGGCGGCGGGCTTTGTTACGACCTACCTTACTTTGCACGCGAGCTAAACCATGAAAAACACCATCACTTTTTTAGCCGGGCTTATTTTTGGATTGGGCTTAATCGTTTCAGGCATGACCAATCCGGCCAACATCATCGGCTTTTTGGACATCGCCGGTAATTGGAACCCAAGTTTGGTATTGGTCATGGTGGGCGGCATCAGCATTGCATTTTTAGCTTTCCGTTACATGGCCAATAAAAAACTAACGCTATTCAAGGAGCCGGTGCATTTACCCGGCACCACCCACCTAAGCAAGGAGTTAATAATAGGCAGCCTATTGTTTGGCGCAGGCTGGGCCCTCGCTGGCTTTTGCCCAGGACCGGCATTGGTCGCTCTTGGCGCGGGATCAAAACAAGCCGGTATTTTTGTGTTGGCCATGCTAGTCGGTATGTATGGCCATGATATTTTTTACACGCGATTGTTTAACAAAGCTCATTAACGCAACTGAGTTTCGCCATCTAAACCTTTAGCTGCTTAAGAAAAGCAAAAGGCCAAGGTCGCTGACGCGACCTTGGCCTTTTCTATTTAAACCTTATTACAAGGCTATGACTTCAACCAGGCAATCGTGTGAAGTTGGCGAATGCCCCATGTCACCAAAAGCGTTCGAACTCACCGAATTGACGACGCCGTTATTCAGCTGCCGCCAATAGCCAAGCGTTGCGACCACTATGCCTTTATTTACGTCTGTGGTGACCTTGGCCATGGCCTCGAAAGAGCCGCGGTCATTGATAACCTTGGCACGCGCCCCATCCACCAAGCCCCTATCCAAGGCGTCTGCGGGATGAATCATGACAAACTGTTCGCCCTGACCCTTAATCTTGCTCTCCATGTTAGCGTAGGAAGAATTGATAAAGCCATGGCTCTTAGGCGCAAGAATATTTAAAGGGTATTTCTTGGCTAGCTCTGGGTTGGCTAATGCCGTCTCCTTAGAGGCAACGTAGTCAGGCAACTCAGGAATGTCCTCCCCAGGCTGGAAATCTTCATACATTTGTCTAAATGGACCGGCAACAAAATTCTTCGCACCGACCACCCTAAACTCACATTTGCCGGAGGGGGTAGGGAAGTTACCTTGCTTATGCGGAGCACGGTTATCTTTTGTGCCGACGTCTAACCTATAGTAGCCGTGTTCCTTTAGGTAATTTAAGTCTATGCCACCGCAAGCCGGAGACTTCCAATCGACATAATGCTCCAAGCATTCCGTGTCGCTCCATTTGAAATTTTCTTCTTCAAAGCCTAATCGCTTGGCCAACCTTCTGAAAATTTCATTGTTAGGAATGGCTTCGCCAGGGGACGCTATGCATTTGGTGTTGTATGTCAGGTACAAATGGCCCCATGACAAAATGATGTCCTCTTGCTCCGCACCCATGGATGCCGGCAACAATATATCTGCGTAAGCGGCGGTATCCGAAATAAAATGTTCAGCCGAGACCAAGAATAAATCCTCACGACTAAGCCCCGCTATGATCTTTTCTGATTCGGTGGCCTGCGTCACCGGATTAGTGTTCCAGCACATCATGGATTTAATGGGGACATTTAGTTTCTGCTCCCCAGTTAACACGCGACCCAGTTGCAGGTTATTCACGACCTGCGTGCCTTTTGGAATCAAATCGGGGCGGCAAATCACATCGAATCGGTAAGGGTGCTCCCATACTGGAAATTGCAGTATGCCGCCACCCACGTGACGCCAAGCGCCAGTTAATGCTGGCAGACAAGTCACGGCGCGAATTGCTTGGCCCCCTCCCCAGCTTTTCTCTAAGGCCACGCCGATTCTGATGGCAGAGGGTTGGGTTGTTGCATACTCTCTTGCTAATTTTCGAATGTCTTCCGCGGGGATGCCGGTAATGGCCTCAGCCCACTCGGGCGTTCTGTCCTTAGCCTTTTCTGCTAGCTCAGGGTAGCCTACGGTGTAATTATCCACGTAGTCTTGGTCAACCAAACCTTCGTCAATAATAACGTGCATCATCGCCATGGCTAAGGCGCCATCGGTGCCGGGTTTAGGGCAAATATGCCAATCGGCTTCTTTCGCTGTTTTAGAGGCATACGCGTCTATCACAACGACCTTGGATCCGTTCTTTTGTGCTTCCTTAATGATGTGCCAATGATGCAGATTGGTGCTCACCGAATTGCACGCCCAGATGATGATAAATTTAGAGTGAATAAAGCTTTCTGGATCAACACCCGCCGTTGGACCAACAGTTAGCAACCATGCTGTGCATGAGCCTTCCCCACAAAACGTCCTTTCCGTGACAGTCGCACCCAGCCTGGCAAAAAAAGCATCCCCGCCATTTAAGCCATGCACCAGGCCTTGGTTGCCTAGGTAGCTGTTGGGCATAATCGCTTGAGGCCCGTGCTCTTGAATAATAGACTGCCATTTATCCACTATGGTATCGAGCGCTTCATCCCACGAAATGCGCTCAAATTGTTTTGTGCCTTTAGGCCCAACGCGCTTCATAGGGTATAAAAGTCGATCGGGATGATAATGCCGCTTTTCGTAATCGTTCAATTTCACGCACAGCCCACCGCGAGTCATAGGATGATCCGCGTTGCCTTTTACCGCGATAAGCTTATTGTCCTTGACATGAAAAACCATGGAGCAAGTGTCTGGGCAGTCATGAGGGCAACCCCCATGATACGTCTTGATTGAGTTATCTTTTACATCATCCATAATGAACTCCCGGAATTTATACCTAAGTATGGCAATAGAACTAATTAAAAAAATAACACAAATATAAACTTATTGTAATCCTTAAATTAGTTTGGAATTAACTCGCTGGCTTTACCAGTTTTAT
>CAJBBQ010000152.1 GCA_903951385.1 uncultured Pseudomonadota bacterium | reverse complement strand
TCAAAGGCAAAATCAGCAGGCGAAACACGCAGTGGTTATATTGCACATATGGCATTAGTTGATCAGGTCGCTTACTAATCAAGGTCTCATTTCACATGAAGTGTGAGGCTTGTTAAAAAACATAGATTGATCGCTCTTTTCTGTATCTGAAAACATAATATAAGCGTCCCGTTAAGCTCACCTACCTTCTTATGCCAGCTTTCATGTAGGCTTGAAATCTGTCTCGACGGCCAACGGATAAGACAATAATCACTAGGCGCCTATCGATTACTTCGTACACTAATCGATAGCCAATTTTTTGCAGTTTGATTTTGTAACAATCGCCTAGATCATTACTTAATCTTGCAGAGGGCACATGTGGATTTTCCATGCGCTTTTCTAATTGCTTCTTAAACTGAGATTTGATTGATCCGTCTAAGTCATTCCATTCTTTTAGCGCGTCTTCATGGAACTCAAGACTATAGGTCATCAAGTGACACTTTCACTGTTTTACCGCCGCGACGCTCTTTCACAATCTTACTAAGCTCGATGTTCTCAAGCTGATCAAGCAAAAATTCGTAATAGTCTGCGGAAAGTAAATATGCGGCTGGTTTGTTATGATTAAGCACCGCAACAGGAGAGTCGCTGACAATATCAGCAATACTCGCTCGACGTAAATCAGTCATACTAACTGTGGACTGTGCGTATATATTTTGTGTAATAGCCATAATTATCGTGTCTTATATTGTGTAAATTAATGCATATTATTATGTGTAATAAATGCAATGTCAAGGCATAGAAAGAAACATACAAGCGTCGTGCAACGCGATGCTATAGATCAATTTAAAGCGTGATGAATCTATTAGTAGGTGCTCTAAATTAGACTAAAACAAAAAGGGAGCCATGGCTCCCTTTTTAATGTTTAAAATAAAATTAGTTGGTTGGGTTTAGTTTTCTAGCTTATCTTCGATCAATTCCTTGGTAGCTAAAACACACTCTACTTCCCACTTTTTACCGTCGTCACCTTGAATGTCGACATCGGTAATGAGTTGGCCATCTTCCATTTCAACTTCTGTTTCAAGCATGGCGCCTGGGTGTTTTTCTAAAGCCAATTTAACGCATTCGTTCATTTGATTGTTATGATTTGCCGCATCGGCAATGGTAGGTCTGCTACCGTAATCATCATCCCCATATTGCTTAAATCCTAAGTAGCCAAGTGCCGCTAGACTTAAAATAAGTGCTGCCAAAAGTAATTTATTCATAGTGGTTCCTTTATTAAAAAGCAGGATTGCTGTGTTAAATATACGCTATTAAAAGCCAATTTATACCAAAAATCAAAAAATACAGTTCTGGCCAAATGCAGTCCTATCCTCCATCCCATTCGAGTTGAAGGAGTTGGCAGTGAAATACGCTATAATGACGATCTTAGGCCGACGTGGTGGAATTGGTAGACACGCAACCTTGAGGTGGTTGTGACTTAGGTCGTAAGAGTTCGAGTCTCTTCGCCGGCACCAATAAAATTTAGCTCACAGTGATGTGGGCTTTTTTTATACCCAGCACTTTTATTCTCTCGATTCGATAAACCAAAAAAAAGGCCGCCTAACGCGACCCTTCTTTTTGCCTACTCAAGCATTAATTCGTGCTTACAGTTTGCTGTGTGCTCCATCGCAAAAAGGCTGGTTAGCGGTGATTTTGCAGCCACAGAAATACACCGTTTTATTTTCTGTCGCGGTAAATGCCACCGGTGAGAACGGGCTACCCTGATGCGCACCATCGCAAAATGGTTGGCTTTTGCTTTTACCGCAAGAGCACCAGTAATAGGTTTTGCCACTTTCAACGGCAACGGCGTAGGGGCTTTTTTGGGCGATTTCCGGTTTCATTTTTTATCTCCTTAATGGGACCTTATTTTTAATGGATTTAACGGGAATATCAATCTTTATTTCGGCTTGTTTAAAAATAAGTAGGCTAGCTAATCAGAAACCCACTAGCGTTTTAACCAACATAAAAATAGCAATAGTGGCAGAGAGGATGCCAAATATCAGCACGCTAAGGTGGCTGGGAATTTTGCCGTGCAGCATTCTGCCTAGCAGCATACCGACCAGTGTCGCTCCAACAAACGGCAAGGCAATCGGCCATAAAATCACACCGTTGCCGGCATAAGAGAACGCGCTGGCCATGGACACCAAGCTGATGACGGCCAGTGAGGTGGCCACTATCATTTTGCTTTCTAGGTTGCTGATGCTGTGCAGGGTGGGCACGATAATGAAGCCACCGCCTACCCCCAATAGCCCAGACAAAAAGCCAGAAAAACCGCCGGTTAAAATCAAGCGCTTGGTGCAAGGCGCGGTCCAGAATAATTTAGAAGTGGCTGGATTAACTGAGCAAGCCGGTTCGGGTTTTTCATTGTCATCGCAACCGTTAGGGTCATCGCAATCGTCCCCTATCAAAAGGGTAGGCGTTTTAAACTTTTGAAACGACCGAATCGACACGATCAACAACACCACAGAAAATAAAATCGCCAAGGCTTTTTCAGGTAATTGATGCGCCACCATCACACCAAACGGGGCGCACAGCACCCCAAAACTGGCTAGCAGGGTCGCGGCTTTGTAGCGCACTATGCCTGATCGCAATCCCAGTCCGGCGGCTAAACCGGCCGACAAGGTGATGGCCATCAAGGAGATGGGGGCCGCATCGATCATTTTGAGGTTTAAGAAAAACACCAACAGTGGCAAGGATAGTATCGCCCCGCCGGCGCCGGTGATGGCCAGCACCAAACCGACGAACAGTCCGAGTAAAAGGCTTATATGGATAGGATCAAGCACAAATCGTCCTCAAAAAATTAAAGCGCCTTATCGGCACCAAGCTTAATCGGTTTGGCTAACCACTCCCTGCCCTTGAGCATGGCCCACCAATAAATAGGCGGCAAAATACGCTCTTTTAAAATCCAGGCTAAACGGGACGGTTGTTGGCTATTGATAAACCACTTAGGAAAACTCGGCATTAAGCGGCCGCCAAAACCAAACTCGGCTAAGACAATTTTGCCGCGCTGTACCGTTAATGGGCAAGAGCCGTAACCATCGTAAGCGGCGCGGTGTTGGCCTTTATTCAAATCGAACAAGACATTGGTGGCAACCACCGGTGCTTGTTTACGCGCCGCTGCTGCAGTTTTAGCATTGGGGCAATTGGTCACGTCACCCAATGCATAAATGCTGGGATAGCGCTTGTGCTGCAAGGTGTCTTGGCTGACGTCCACCCAACCAGCGGCATCCACCAACGAACTGGCACGAATAAAGTCCGGTGCTTGTTGCGGCGGCACCACGTGGATCATGTCAAAGGTGGTCTCCAGTGTCGAGGTGTTGCCATCAGCATCGGTGGCAGTGAACCAGGCTTTTTTAGCCGGGCCATCAATTTTTGTTAAGCGGTGGTTAAAGTTTAATTTAGCCCGATAGCGCTTTACGTATTCCATTAAAGCCGGCACGTATTCTTTGACGCCAAACAACACCGGGCCGGAATTATAAAATTCAATATCCACGTCGGCTAAATGGCCACTTCTTAACCAATGGTCAGCCGATAAATACATGGCTTTTTGCGGCGCTCCGGCGCACTTGATGGGCATCGGTGGCTGGGTGAAAACGGCGCGGCCTTTTTTGAATTTTTTAACCAGTTCCCAGGTGTATTGCGCTAGGTCATACCGGTAGTTAGAGGTCACGCCATTTTGCCCTAGGGTTTCCACCAAACCTTCTATGCCATGCCAATTAAGCTTTAAGCCTGGGCAGACGATTAAAGCGTCGTAACTAATAGGGCGGCAGCCTTCTAAAATAACTTGCTTAGCATCCGGCTCAAAGCCAGCCACAGCGGCTTGTATCCATTTGGCTTTGGATGGGATGACCGAGGCCATGGTCTTAACCGTGGTGGCCGGTTTAAAGACACCGCCGCCTACCATGGTCCAACCCGGTTGGTAATAATGCGTATCGGCCGGATCAATAATGGCCACATCCAATTTGCTGTTTCGCGACAGCAAGCTGGATGCCACTGCCACCCCTGCCGCGCCGCCGCCAATAATGACCACTTCATGGTGGATAACGCTGACATTGTTTGCTTGCGTGCCAACGATACGTTGGCTTAATCCTGACAAATCAAAACCGGCTTGCTTGCCGGCTTCTAGGGTTTGCGCCAGACCTAAGTTCGCACCTTGGCTCAAAGCCCACAGCGTAGCCGCGCGCATGCCTGAACGGCAATAGCCTAATAGCGGCTGTTTCGCCTCTTTAAATAATTCAGCAAAAGCGGTGACATCGGCATCAGAGATCTTGCCGCTCACCACAGGCAAATAATGCGTTTTGATCTTTAGCTTTTTAGCCGCTTGAGCAATCTCCGCAAAATTAGGTTGATCGGCGCCTTCGCCATCGGGTCGATGGCAAAAGATGGTTTTAATGCCCTGAGCCGCAAGGTCATTTAAATCCTCAGGCAAAATTTGATCTGCAACCAATACGCCTTTTGCTAAATTCGCTAACTTCATTTTTTGCATCCCCTCATTATTTATTTAGCCCGCTCTTAGGCGGCTTGTGCTGGCGCAATGCGACCGCAAGCTTGGTTCGCTGGCAGTGCCACGTCTATGTATTTTGGGTAAGCCAATTTAAGCTCACTCATGATTTTAATAAAGTCTTCACGGCTTCTGTTGTCGCCCAAGCGTTTATTGTTTTTACGCTCGTTGCCCACGGTGGATTGCGTGTTGCCATTGTAATCGTGGCCAGGGTAGATAATCACGTCGTCGGCTAAGCTGAAAATTTGCGCGTGTATGCTGTCGTACAACTGTCCTGAGTCGCCACTTTGAAAGTCCGTACGACCGCAACCACCAATCAACAGAGAATCGCCGGTAAATATACGATCGCCGGCAAAGAAACTGATGCAACCGTTAGTGTGGCCTGGTGTGTAGCGCACCTCTAAATCCAAGCTGCCCACTATCAGATGCACGCCGTCAGTCACTAGCAAATCACCGCACATGGCCCCGGCGTCGCGGTGCACCACACTCTTGCTGCCTAGTTTTTGACGCAAGCTATCGGCGCCGGTCACGTGGTCGGCATGCACATGGGTTTCTAGGGTATAGACCAATTTTAAATCCTGCTCAGCCAAGGCTTGCATATAGGTAGGCACCTCCGATTCCACCGTGTCTATCAAGACAGCTTGCTTGGTTTTTTCACAAGCCAATAAGTAGGTAAAAGTACTGGTATCGGGCTCAAAAAATTGTTTAAAAATCATGTTATCTCCCTTGGTTATTATGAATTAGCCTGGCTTTGCATGGCTGAAATAAAGCTTTCGTTGGCGGCGGCGGCCGTGCTCATTTGCATGGCCAATTGACCGCAAACCAAACCACACAAGTCAAAAATCTGCTG
>CAJBBQ010000151.1 GCA_903951385.1 uncultured Pseudomonadota bacterium | reverse complement strand
TTGAATTGGTTAAAGCCGGTTTTGAAACTTTGGTAGAAGCAGGCTATGCGCCTGAAATGGCTTACTTTGAATGCTTGCACGAACTCAAATTGATCGTGGATTTGATGTACGAAGGCGGCATTGCCAACATGAATTACTCCATTTCAAACAACGCAGAATACGGTGAATACGTAACCGGCCCAAAAGTAATTAATGACGAATCACGTTACGCCATGCAAGAATGTTTAGCTAACATTCAAAACGGTGAATACGCGAAACGCTTCATATTAGAAGGCCGCACCAATTACCCAGAAATGACCGCTCGTCGTCGTTTGAATGCAGCCCATCCAATTGAGCAAGTAGGCGGGCAATTGCGTGCCATGATGCCTTGGATTGCTAAAAACAAATTAGTAGACCAAGCCAAAAACTAAGGTAACAATAGGTCTGTAGACTTTAAGCTAGGCGGGAAGCGATGATAGCCTCCCGCCTTTTTTATTAGGGGTTGCCATGAACATAGCCGTACTGTCTCAATACGTCCTGCCCAAACAAGCCATCACTGCGCTTGCAGGCAAGTTAGCCCACCTACAGGGCGGCCGATTAACGGCAGCCGTGATACGCTGGTTTGTGCAACGCTACCAAGTCAACATGACGGAAGCGCAGAACCCAGACATACTAGCTTACAAAACCTTTAATGCCTTTTTTACGCGCGCACTAAAACCCGGGGCACGCCCCTTGGCCACAGCTGACTTTATCAGCCCGGTAGATGGGCGCATCAGTCAACTGGGTCGCATTGATATCGATCAACTGTTTCAGGCCAAAGGTCACAGCTACTCAACAACGGCTTTATTAGGCGGCAATAAAAACCTGGCTAAAAAATTTGAAAACGGGCAATTTGCTTGCCTGTACTTAAGTCCCAAAGACTACCATCGCATCCACATGCCATGCGACGGCAGCTTAAGAAGCATGACTTACGTGCCCGGCGCCTTATTTTCAGTCAACCCCACTACGGCAGAAGGCGTGCCAGGTTTGTTTGCTCGTAATGAGCGGGTGGTGTGTGAATTCAGTTCAGCGCAGCATGGCTTGTTTATCATGGTCTTGGTCGGAGCGACCGTAGTAGGCAGCATGGCCACGGTCTGGCACACTAGCCAAAACGGCATCATTAATCCACCACGAAGCCGCAAACCACTGTGCTGGTTTTACGACAACAAAAAGATTACATTAAGGCAAGGCGATGAGATGGGCCGTTTTTTACTCGGTTCCACGGTGGTGATGTTATTCGAAAAAGACGCACTGGCATTCAATGCTGATTGGCAAGCGGCTCGCCCCATTAAAATGGGCGAATTGATGGGCAATAAAAAATTTAGCTAATTAGGCCCAAGCCACTACTTAGCTGGCTTGTGGTGCAAATGGGCGGCCAATTCATTGAGCGCAGACTCGTAAACCCCGCGCTTAAATTCAATCACGTCTTCTAAAGGCACCCAGTATTCAGTCCAACGCCAAGCATCAAATTCAGGATGCTCACTGGCACGCAATGACACATCGCTGTCACGGCCAACCATACGCAATAAATACCAAATTTGCTTCTGGCCTTTGTAACTGCCGCGATACTCGCGCTTAATCCATGAGCTTGGCACCTCATAGCGCAACCAATCTTTGGTACGGCCTAAAATCTGCACGTGCTGAGGCGCCAAACCGACTTCTTCCATCAGTTCGCGGTACATGGCCTG
>CAJBBQ010000150.1 GCA_903951385.1 uncultured Pseudomonadota bacterium | reverse complement strand
GGTAGATAAACAATATCACGTCGGCATCCTGCTCGATCGCCCCGGACTCGCGCAAATCGCTCATTACTGGGCGCTTGTCTGGGCGCTGCTCCACACTGCGATTGAGCTGTGACAATGCCACTACCGGGCAGTCTAGCTCTTTAGCC
Organism: uncultured Pseudomonadota bacterium; assembly: GCA_903951385.1. Taxonomy (GTDB): domain Bacteria; phylum Pseudomonadota; class Gammaproteobacteria; order Burkholderiales; family Methylophilaceae; genus Methylotenera; species Methylotenera hypolimnetica. The sequence continues at coordinate 7,306 of CAJBBQ010000150.1, read as the reverse complement.
AAGGCTTTAAGAGAACGGGATATTTCCGAAATTTCCGTGGCGCGATTTTCACCCTGACGCCCTGCTGGGGCCGCCATCAGCTGCAAGTAATCGACCACGATTAAACCGAGTTTTCCGGTTTGCCTGTGCAAGCGTCTGGCCCTGGCACGCACATCAAAGCTGCTTAGGCCTGCACCCTCATCAATAAAGATAGGCGCCTCATTGAGTCGACCCAAGGCCGTGGTGAGTTTTTCCCAATCTTCGTCTTCTAATTTCCCCGTACGCATACGGTGTTGATCCAAACGACCGACCGACCCTATCATACGCATGGCCAATTGTGTGGAGGCCATTTCCATGGAGAACACGGCAACCGGCAGACCGGTGTCCAAGGCCACATTCTCAGCCATATTAAGTGAAAAGGCCGTTTTACCCATGGAGGGGCGCCCGGCAACGATAATTAAATCGCCACCCTGCATGCCCGATGTCATGGAATCCAAATCGGTAAAGCCAGTAGGCACGCCGGTGACATCCGATGGGTTATCCCGTGAAAACAGCTGATCGATACGATCCGCTACTTGCGGCAACAAGACCTTGATGTCAACAAAGCCTTGCGAGCTCTTTTTGCCGCCTTCGGCAATTTGAAAAATCTTGGCCTCGGCTTCGTCTAGCAATTGCTGGGCATCACGCCCATTTGGTGCGTAGGCGCTCTCGGCGATACCGGAACCCACCACCACCAACTGGCGCATCACGGCTCGTTCGTGGACAATTTCGGCATAACGTCGGATATTGGCTGCAGTTGGCGTGCTTTGCGCTAAGGCGCCCAAGTAGGCAATGCCGCCTACCCCGGATAATTCTGCCGTGCTTTCTAATGATTCGGCTACCGTGACTATGTCGGCCGGCCGGTTGTGCTCGATGAGCTTGGCTATGTGTTGAAAAATGGCTTTATGATCGTGCCGATAAAAATCTTGCGCACTTAATATATCGGCCACTTTATCCAATGCATCGTTTTCCAAGAGCAGGCCGCCAAGCACCGACTGCTCAGCATCCACTGAATGGGGAGGGATTTTTAATGCGTCTAATTGTTCATCGGCCATGCTGCCAATTATACTGAATAACCACTAAGATTACCCAACAAAAAAGGCTACCGAAGTAGCCTTTTTTGATTTGCAGCACTAGCTTAAATCCAAGGTTTTGGACTTAGGCTTCGGCCACCACGGTAACAGTAATGCCCACGACTACATCGTGATGCAAGGCCACAGTAACGGCATGGTCACCTATGGTTTTTAACGGACCATCAGGCATACGCACCAAGGCTTTAGTCACTTCAAAACCTTGCGCTACTAATGATTCAGCAATGTCACCGTTAGTAACTGAACCGAATAAACGGCCATCCACACCGGCTTTTTGCGCGATGCTTACCACGAAATTAGCCAATTTTTCACCGCGTGCTTGCGCCGCAGCCAAAATGGCAGCTTGTTGTTTTTCCAATTCCACACGGCGCGCAGCGATTTCAGCTTTATTGGCTTCGGTTGCACGCTTGGCTTTACCTTGAGGAATTAAAAAGTTACGGCCGTAGCCATCTTTAACTTTAACGATGTCACCTAAATTACCTAGGTTACCCACTTTTTCTAATAAAATAACTTGCATGGTAGCCTCCGATTATTGGTGTTTGTCTGTGTATGGAAGCAAAGCTAAGAAACGTGCAAGTTTAACTGCAGTCGTTAATTGGCGTTGATAACGGGCTTTAGTGCCTGTCATACGAGCTGGAATGATCTTTGCATTTTCTGAAATAAAATCTTTAAGCAAATCCACGTCTTTGTAATCCACTTGCTTGATGCCTTCTGCTGAAAAACGGCAGTAACGGCGGCGTTTATACATTTCTCTTGCCATCTTGAACTCCTAAATATTTTCTATATGGTTAATGTGCATCACCAATTGCGTGCTTTTAAGGCTGCGTCTGGCTAAAAAACCAGTAACGCGTATGCGTGAGCCTATTGTTAGGCCTTGCAATGCCAAGTCACCTAAAGTAACCGCATTGACTTCGCACTCCACCTTACGCTTCATGCCCGCTTCTATTTGCTCGGATGCATGACGCAATACAACACTTAACAACGGTATGCCTGCTGGCGTGTAGCGAAGCGGCTCTGTATGCACAACTTCAGCTTGCAACACCAGTTTATTCAAAGCTTATGCTGCCACCTCTGTAGCGTCAGCGGCTACTGGTGCACCATCACGGCTCAACACGGATTTTGATTTTTCTTCTTTCATCATCGGTGAAGGGGCAGTCACGGCTGTTTTTGTTGACATCATTAGATGACGCAACACAGCATCGTTAAATTTGAAGCCATGCTCTAATTCAGCCAGCACTTCAAGGTTGCACTCGATGTTCATTAACACATAGTGTGCTTTGTGGATTTTTTGGATAGGGTAAGCAAGTTGACGGCGACCCCAGTCTTCTAGACGATGCACTGCACCGCCGCTAGCAGTGATTAGCGTACGGTAACGCTCTATCATCGCTGGCACTTGTTCGCTTTGGTCCGGATGGACGATAAACACTAGTTCATAATGTCTCATTAGTACTCCTTTTGGATATAAGCCACCTGCAAAGCGCTTCATCATGGATGAAAGGCAAATCAATCGTGCAGTGTGACAAGGTTAATTTACTGCTTGCTTGAATAAGATTACCAAGCAAGCGCGCGATTATAGACAAAAGCTACGCACTAATCAAACACTATTCATGCCGCGCGTGGTTAAAGGATAGTTTTAGACCAAGTCCGGCATTTCTGCGCCAAAGAATTTTGTGCGCAGCGTTTTAAGTTGATCGCGGTAGTCGGCGGCTTTTTCAAATTCCAAGTTTTTGGCGCTATCGTGCATGGCTTTTTCCAAACGCTTCAGCTCTTTAGCCATCTGCTTCTCAGTCAGCGACTCGTAATTGGCTTGTTCCTGCAGCACTTTGCGCTCACGCAAGGCTTCGTCTTTGTCGTAAACGCCATCTATGATGTCTTTGATACGTTTGCTAATGCCTTTAGGCACGATGCCATTGGCTGCATTAAAGGCCAATTGCACCCCTCGCCTGCGCTCCATTTCATCCATGGCCGCCTTCATGCTACGGGTGATGTGGTTAGCGTAAAAAATGACCAAGCCATTCAAATTACGCGCGGCGCGGCCGGATGTTTGTATCAGCGAGCGCTCGGAACGCAAGAAACCTTCTTTATCGGCATCCAGCACGGCCACCAGCGACACTTCGGGTATATCCAAGCCTTCACGCAACAAATTGATGCCGACTAAGACATCGAATTCGCCCAAGCGCAAATCGCGTATGATTTCGACGCGTTCCACCGTGTCGATGTCACTGTGCAAATAACGCACCTTAATGCCGTGTTCACTTAAGTAATCGGTCAAATCTTCCGCCATGCGTTTGGTCAAGGTGGTAGCCAAGACACGCTCACCGACCGCCACGCGCAATTTAATCTCGCCGAGCAAATCGTCCACTTGGGTATCGGCCGGCTTAACGATGACGGGTGGGTCAACCAAGCCCGTGGGCCTGGCTATCATTTCCACCACTTGCTGCTGATGCTGGGCCTCGTATTCCGATGGCGTGGCAGAAACGAACACGCATTGCCGCATGATCTGCTCGAACTCTTCAAACTTTAAGGGACGATTATCTAGAGCCGAAGGCAAGCGCCAGCCGTAATCGACCAAGTTTTCCTTACGTGACTTATCGCCCTTGTACATCGCCCCTACTTGCGGCACCGTGACATGGCTTTCATCAATAATCATCAAGGCATTCGCTGGCAAATAGTCGATCAAGGTAGGCGGCGGATCGCCGGGGTTGCGACCGGACAAATGCCGCGAGTAGTTTTCTATGCCTTTACAAAAGCCAATCTCATTGAGCATTTCCAGATCAAATCGCGTGCGCTGTTCTATGCGCGCAGCCTCAACCAATTTACCGGATTTAATGTAGAAATCCACCCTGTCTTTAAGCTCGTGCTTAATTTTTTCCATGGCCCTTACCGTGGTCTCACGTGGTGTCACGTAATGGCTGGATGGGTAAACCGTGTAGCGGGGAATTTTATTAAACACTTGACCGGTCAAAGGGTCAAATAAAGTAATCGACTCAACCTCGTCATCAAACAAGGAAATGCGCACCGCGGTTTCATTGTTCTCCGCAGGAAACACGTCGATTACGTCGCCGCGCACACGGAATGTGCCTCGGCTAAAATCAAATTCGTTTCTATCGTATTGCATGCCCACCAGACGCGAGATCATGTCGCGCTGCGCGATCTTTTCACCTTGCTGAACGTGCAAGACCATGCCATGGTAATCAACCGGGTCGCCTATACCGTAAATAGCCGAAACGGTGGCCACGATAATGCTGTCTTCACGCTCCAACAGTGCCTTAGTCGCAGAGAGGCGCATCTGCTCTATGTGCTCATTAATGCTGGAATCTTTTTCTATGAACAAATCACGTGAAGGCACGTAAGCTTCAGGCTGGTAATAATCGTAATACGAAACGAAATATTCCACCGAATTGTTAGGGAAAAACTCCCTAAACTCACTGTACAACTGCGCTGCCAAGGTTTTATTGGGCGCCATGACGATGGCTGGCCTACCTGTTCGGGCGATCACATTGGCCATGGTGTAGGTTTTACCTGATCCGGTCACGCCCAATAAAGTTTGAAACTTCAAGCCATCGTTCACACCTTGCGTTAACTTTTCTATGGCTTGCGGCTGATCACCGGCCGGCTCAAACGGTTGATACAATTGATACAAACTGTTAGGAAAGGTATGAAACACAGCGTTCTTCAAGGATTTTAATGGGGCGATTTTAACAGCAAAATTAACATTGATCGCCAACAATTAATTTTAGAACTTTGCCTTAATATGGCAGTCTGTTTGCATGTTGTTTTTATTAATCTTAAATTTGCATTGGAAGCCCCATGCGTCAATACGCTCTCATTCTATCGCTGTTATTTGCCATTCAACCGGCTCATGCAATTGATCAAGAAAAAATACTCGCCGCCACCCAAGCTGTGGTCATGGTGCGTGGCTACAACGAAAACGGCGGGTTGGCTTATGGCTCAGGCGTGGTCGTTGCCCCCAACAAGGTGTTAACCAATTGCCACATTTTTCGCAGCACCAAACAACCGTGGATAGCCAGAGGCGAAGACACTTACTCCATCACCTCGGTGCAAGCGGACCGCTGGCATGACTTGTGTCTGATCACTGCTAGCAACTTGCCGTTTAAACCTGCGGTTATCCTTAAGAATCAAAACCTAAATCGTGGCAAAGAAGTCTTGTCCATAGGTCACTCTAACGGTGTACCCAATCCACTAACTTCCATGGGCGTGATTAAGTCCACCTATAATTTTGAGGGCTCTCACGTGATCCGCAGTACTGCGCAGTTTCGCATGGGCGCAAGTGGCAGCGGTATTTTTGACATGGACGGTAATTTATTGGGTATCAACACCTTTAAAACGCCAGGACGGCAAGCCTACTTTTACTCCCTACCCATAGAGTGGTTGGCCAATTTAGAAAAATTACCGGTAGAAACGGTATTCCCAGTCGTAGGCAAAGCTTTCTGGGAAGAAGAAGATAAGAACAAGCCTTACTTCATGCAAATCGCCATACCCGAAATTAATCAAGATTGGCCTCGCTTAGAGCAAATCTCGCAAAAATGGATAGACGCCGATTCCAAAAACTCCGACGCGTGGTACGAGTTAGGTAACGCACAGGAAAACCTAAATAAAATGGAAGACGCAGAAAAATCTTACAAACAATCCGCCTTGTTAGACAGTGGCAACACAGCATCCTTGTTCAGATTAGGCGTAATAGCTAAATTCAAAGGCGACACGCAGGCCATGCACAATATCAATTTAGCCATTGCCAAAATTGACCCCAGCTTGGCCGATGAATACAGTGCTAGCTTAGGTTGCAATAAGGAATGTTAAGCTAAGATACTTAGGCGACAAGGGCTGCATACCTGCAGCCCTTTTTTTCGCCTACTGTTTAGACCTTATTCCTAAGCATGCCATTTATGGTTAAAATAACGCTTATTCAATCCACAGCAAAAATTGTATTAAGGACGCCCATTTTGTCATCATCCGCAGCGAATCCAGCCTCGATCTTATCCAAACGCGTTCTATCCATCAAAGAGTCCCCCACCCTTGCCATCACGGCAAAAGCAGGTAAGTACAAAGCCGAAGGCAGGCCTATCATCGGCCTGGCTGCCGGCGAGCCGGATTTTGATACCCCGCAGCACATTAAGGATGCGGCTAAGTTAGCCATAGACAATGGCTTCACAAAATACACCCCAGTAGCCGGCATTCCCGGCTTGAAGAAAGCCATCGTTAATAAATTCAAAAATGAAAACGGTTTTGATTACGCGCTAAACGAAGTGATCGTTGGCGTAGGCGGCAAACAAACCATATTTAATTTATGCTTAGCCGTGCTTAACAAAGGCGACGAAGTCATCATACCGGCCCCGTATTGGGTATCTTACGCAGACATTGCACTGGTAGCAGAAGCCACACCGGTCATTATCGAATGTGGCATCGAACAGGGCTTTAAACTCTTGCCTGCCCAACTAGAGGCGGCGATTACGGCCAAAACCAAAATCTTCATGATCAACTCGCCATCCAACCCAACCGGCGCTGTTTATAGCTTGGATGAGTTAAAAGCATTGGGCGAAGTCTTGTTAAAACACCCACAGGTATTGGTGGCCACCGATGACATGTACGAACACGTCAATTTAACCGGCAATACGTTCTACAACATACTGAATGCCACACCGGCACTTAAAGATCGCTGCATAGTCCTTAACGGCGTATCCAAGGCTTATTCCATGACCGGTTGGCGCATAGGTTACGCCGCTGGACCCGCCTACATCATTAAGGCTATGGAGATCTTGCAATCGCAATCCACCAGCAACGCCACATCCATCTCGCAAGTGGCCGCCCAAGCTGCACTAGAAGGCCCACAATCGTGCATCACGCCTATGGTCACCGCATTCAAAGAACGTCACCAATACGTGGTGAACCGCTTTAACCAGATGCCAGGTTTAAGCTGCCTAATGGCAGGCGGTGCTTTTTATGCCTTCCCAGATGCGCGCGGCGCCATCAACACACTGTTCAAGCAAGGCAAAATCAGCGCGCCTAGCGACATGGCCTTAGCAGAATACTTATTGGAAAAATTTGATGTGGCGGTTGTACCAGGTTCAGCATTCGGTGCAGAAGGTTACTTTAGAATCTCCTTTGCCACCTCCATGGAAAACCTGCAAAACGCGCTGGACCGCATAGAAAAAGCCTTGGCATAAAATTAATTTTTC
>CAJBBQ010000149.1 GCA_903951385.1 uncultured Pseudomonadota bacterium | reverse complement strand
GTTCAACAACCTAACAAACAGGACGTTTGTTAGGTTTTTTTATAAGTATTTGGCCACCATGGCATTGTTTAAATTGCGCGCCGCCACCGGCAAACGCACAAAATAGCCACTGCCGGCTGCCTGCTGAACGGCTTCGCCTTTTTTGTTATACATGTTCTCCACTAGCAGATCGTAATTGCCACTAGGGTGGATAATTTGCAGGCGATCGCCCACGGAAAATTTATTGCGCGCTTCTATGTCCGCCAAGCCTGTCCTCGCATCGTAAGCCACCACATCGCCCACATACAAACTGCGATTGGACACGGAATAGCCTTGCTTGTAATTTTGATGCTCGGCCGTGTGATGGCGCTGATAAAAGCCATCGGTGTAACCACGGTTGGCTAAGTTTTCCAATTCGCCCAACAAATTCCAATCAAAAGGACGGCCCGCCACCGCGTCGTCTATGGCGACACGGTAGTTTTGGCAAGTGCGCGCCACGTAATAACGGGATTTGGTTCGCCCTTCAATTTTCAAAGAATCCACGCCCATTTTCACCAAGCGCTCCACGTGCTCGATGGCACGCAAATCTTTGCTGTTCATGATGTAAGTGCCGTGCTCGTCTTCCAAGATAGGCAACAATTCACCAGGCCTACCTTTCTCTTCTATCAAGTAGACCTTATCGGCTAAGGGATGGCGCGGCAAACTGCCGCAACCCGACAGGCTGGACTTTTCCATCTCCGCTTGAAAGTCGAATTCGTTTAAGCGTATGACACCGGCCGCATCTTCCGCCGCGTCGTGCACTTTGTAATCCCAGCGACAAGAATTGGTGCAGGTGCCTTGGTTGGGATCGCGTTGGTTAAAATAGCCGGACAGCAAACAACGCCCAGAATAAGCGATGCACAAGGCGCCGTGCACGAACACTTCCAATTCCATTTCTGGGCAGAGTTGGCGTATTTCTTCAATTTCATCCAAGGATAATTCGCGCGACAATATCACCCGCGTCAGACCCAAACTTTGCCAAAATTTAACCGTCGCAAAATTCACCGTGTTGGCTTGCACAGACAAATGCACCGGCATGTCTGGCCATTTTTCACGCACCATCATAATTAAACCCGGATCCGACATGATCAAAGCATCCGGATGCATGGCAATCACCGGCGCCATATCCGCCATATAGGTTTTTACTTTGGCGTTATGCGGGGCAATGTTGCTGGCGACAAAAAACTTTTTACCGCGCGCATGCGCTTCGTTGATGCCTAGCTCTAGGTTGGCCATAGTGAAATCGTTATTGCGCGCACGCAGGCTATAACGAGGCTGACCGGCATAAATGGCATCGGCGCCGTAGTCAAAAGCGGTGCGCATGCGATCCAAATCGCCAGCCGGCGCAAGTAATTCAGGTAATTTCATCTTATTCACCAATAATCTTTACCAAGACGCGTTTTTTGCGTCTGCCATCAAACTCGCCGTAAACAATTTGTTCCCAGGGACCAAAGTCCAAACGCCCTTCGGTAATTGCCACCACCACTTCACGGCCCATTAATTGACGCTTCATGTGGGCATCGGCATTGTCTTCACCGGTGTCGTTGTGACGGTAGCCACTGACCGGCTCGTGCGGCGCCAATTTTTCCAACCACTGGGTGTAATCGTGATGCAGGCCACGCTCGTCGTCATTTATAAAGACACTGGCGGTGATGTGCATGGCATTAATCAGCACCAAACCCTCGCGCACG
>CAJBBQ010000148.1 GCA_903951385.1 uncultured Pseudomonadota bacterium | reverse complement strand
CGCAGCCTATGGCGCCAGCTAAGGCAACCATGAGCAAGGTCATCTCACCCTTAAACACCAAGAAGCCGGCGAACGGCATGATGATTTCCGAGGGCAGGGGGATGCAAGCCGATTCTATGGCCATCAACAACACGATGCCGGCATAGCCCATGGATGAAATAACGCCCATGATCCAGGCGGCGACTAAGGTGATCAGTTTGGCTAACACGGTCTATCCTATCTAAAGGTCTTTAAGAGGGTTTTTACGAAATCAGTGCGTAGATTAATGTCAGCCAAGGCCAATGTCACGCGTAATTTATCCGGTCCATTCATGCGGCAACGTCTGTCTCTTTGCAACAAGTCTATGAGCTTAGTCGGATCGATGTCGGCCTTGGGGTTAAATTGCAGTTGTATGGTTTCGCTGCTAGCATCGATTTTAATGATGCCTATGGCCTTAGCCGCAATGCGTAAACGGTGGCAAGCGATCAACGCCTCGCCTTGTTCAGGCAGCAAACCAAAGCGGTCTATCAGTTCTTCTTGCATGCTATCCAATTCGTCGTCGTTTTCACAATTGGCTAAACGTTTGTAGATGACCAAGCGCTCGTGCACGTCCGGGCAGTATTGGTTGGTCAGCAAGGCCGGCGTGTGCAGGTTGATTTCCGTGGTGACGCCTAAGGGCGCATTTAAATCCGGTTCTTTGCCGGCTTTGAGTTGCTTGACGGCGTGATTCAACATGTCCGAATACAGGTGGAATCCGATCTCTTGCATTTCGCCACTTTGGCTGTCGCCTAATAATTCACCGGCGCCGCGAATTTCCAGATCGTGCATGGCTAAATGGAAGCCGGCGCCCAAATCTTCCATCAGTTGAATGGCATCCAAGCGTTTTTGCGCCTGCACGGTAATTTTTCTATCGGGATCGGTCAGCAAATAAGCGTAAGCCTGGTGGTGCGATCTGCCGACGCGACCGCGCAATTGGTGCATTTGCGCTAAGCCAAACATATCGGCTTTGTTCAATATGATGGTGTTAGCGGTAGGCACGTCTATGCCGGTTTCTATGATGGTGGTGCACAACAATAAATTGTAGCGCTGGTTGTAGAAGTCACGCATGACGTGTTCCAGCTCGCGCTCGCGCAGCTGACCGTGGGCTACCGCAATCCGGGCATCGGGCAAGATGCGCTCGAGTTTTTCACGCATGGAATGAATGGTGTCCACTTCGTTGTGCAGAAAATACACCTGTCCGCCACGCTTAAATTCCCGTGTGGCCGCTTCGCGTATGATGCCTTCTGAATAATCGGTGTGGAAGGTCTTGATGCTCAAGCGTTTTTGCGGCGGCGTGCTGATGATGGAAAACTCACGCAAGCCTTCCATAGCCATGCTTAAGGTGCGCGGTATGGGGGTGGCCGTCAGGGTTAAGACATCCACTTCGGCACGCAAGGCCTTGAGTTGTTCTTTTTGCCGCACGCCAAATCGGTGTTCTTCGTCCAGGATGACCAAGCCTAGGTTTTTAAACTTAACGTCTTTTTGTATTAAACGGTGGGTGCCGATAATGATGTCTATGCCACCGGCCTCTAAGCCTGCTAAGGCTTCCTTTTGTTCTTTGGCCGTTCTAAAGCGGGAAATCTCAGCTATCTTGATGGGCCATGCGTTGAAGCGGTCTTTGAAGTTATTAAAGTGTTGTTCGGCCAGCAAGGTGGTGGGCACCAATACCGCCACTTGGCGGCCGCCCATGACGGCCACAAAGGCAGCGCGCAGTGCCACTTCGGTCTTACCAAAGCCCACGTCACCGCAGACCAAGCGGTCCATGGGGCGACCGGATTGCATGTCTTTGATGACGTTTTCAATCGCTTCCAATTGATCCGGGGTTTCTTCAAACGGAAAACCCTCACAGAACGATTCGTAGTCCTGCAAACTTAAGGTGAAGGCATGGCCACGACGGGCTGCGCGTTGCGCATACAGATTGAGCAATTCGGCGGCGGTGTCGCGTATTTGCTTGAGGGCTTTTTTCTTGGCTTTTTCCCAATTACCGCTGCCTAGTCGGTGCAGTGGCGCCGATTCCGGTGGCCCGCCTGAATAGCGCGAGATTAAGAATAATTGCGAGACCGGCACATAGAGCTTGTCCTCACCAAAGTATTCCAATAGCAAGAGTTCGGTTTCGCCTTCACCAAAGTCGATGTTCACCAAACCTTTGTAGCGGCCGACGCCATGTTGCTCGTG
>CAJBBQ010000147.1 GCA_903951385.1 uncultured Pseudomonadota bacterium | reverse complement strand
CTATTGATTAAGGGGATCTTGCTCTTGCAGTTCAATGGCGGCGGCTAACAAGGCCAACCTAGCCACCACGCCGTAGGCATAAAAACGGTTAGGCGCCGCATCCGGGCTGTCCGTGCAATCTGGCATGGTGCAGGGTTTTTCAAAGGCCAGGGGCACAAATTGCGAGCCCGGGGCATTGAGGTTTTCATCGACGCCGCGACCGGTGTGCACCCGATAAAAGCCGCCTATGACAAAATGGTCCATCATGTACACCACCGGTTCCGCCACCGCCTGGTCTATGCTTTCAAAGGTATACACGCCCTCTTGTATGATCACTTCCGAGACTTGCAAACCGTCTTTTACCACCGCCATTTTATTGCGGGTTTTACGGTTTAAATCGCGCACTTCATCCGGCGATTTCACCGTCATGATGCCCATGCCGTAGGTGCCGGCATCGGCTTTTACAATAACAAATGGTGTTTGCGTGACGCCGTACTGGGCGTATTTAAGTTTAATTTTGTCCAGCAATTGTTCTACCTTAAAGGCCAAGCAATCTTCACCGGTGCGCGCATTAAAATCGATTTCACCGCAGGTTTCAAAGTAGGGATTAATCAGCCATTCATCGATGCCCAGTAAATCAGCAAACTGCTTAGCCACGCGGTTATAGGCACTAAAATGCTGCGATTTACGACGCGTGCTCCAACCGGCATGCAAGGGTGGAATAAGGTTTTGTTCTAAGTTTTTGAGGATGTCAGGGATGCCACCGGATAAATCGTTATTGAGCAATATGGCACAGCTATCAAAATCGCCCAATTCCGGGTTGATTAGCTTAATCCGATTGCCTACTCGCACCACCGGTTCCAGCAATAACATGTGGCCATCATGGGTTTCCAAGCTAGTAGGCTGGGTGATCTCCGGCGAGATGGAGCCAACCCGCACATCCAATCCAGCCTGCTTCATGATGTGCACCAACTCGACCACGTTGCGTAGGTAATAGGTGTTGCGCGTGTGATTTTCAGGAATAATCAATAAACGGTGGGCTTCCGGGCAAACTTTCTCCACGGCGACCATGGCGGCTTGCACGCTTAAAGGCAGAAAATCCCGATTCAGATTATTGAAGCCGCCGGGAAACAAATTGGTGTCCACCGGCGCCAACTTAAACCCGGAATTGCGTAAATCCACGCTGGCGTAAAATGGCGAGCCGTACCCCAGCCACTGGCAGCGAAACCAATGCTCAATTTTCGGCATGGCATCCAGCATGCTTTTTTCTAGCGATAAGAGCGGGCCGTTCAATGCTGTGGTGAGGTGGGGGACCATAATGACCTTTGTTCCGTTTTACGCAAATATACCCTAAACTGGGGGCTAAGCTAACTGCGCTTGCGCGTCCGCGTGGTAGCTACTTCTTACCATGGGGCCACTGGCGGTGTTATTAAAGCCCATGGCTTGCGCTTTTTCTTTTAATTGCTCAAAAATAGCCGGTTCCACGTAACGCATGACCGGCAAATGGTGCACACTGGGTTGCAAATACTGGCCCAAGGTCAGCATGCTCACTTGGTGATCACGCAGATCTTGCATGACGGCTAGAATTTCTTCATCGGTCTCACCTAGGCCCAGCATCAAGCCCGACTTAGTGGGAATGTGCGGGTACATGTCAGCAAAGGTTTTTAATAAAGTCAGTGAGTTTTGGTAATCCGAGCCGGGTCTGGCTTGCTTATACAAACGCGGCACGGTCTCTAAATTGTGGTTCATGACATCCGGTGGCGCTTCATTCAAAATCGCCATGGCCACGTCCAAGCGCCCCCTGAAATCCGGCACCAATATTTCGATTTTAATATTAGGTGACTGGGCTCGCACGGCCCGTATGCAGTCGACAAAATGCTTGGCCCCGCCGTCTTTCAAATCGTCTCTGTCCACCGAAGTAATGACCACGTACTTCAAACGCATTTGCGCGATGGTGCGGGCTAAATTTTCCGGCTCATTGGCATCCGGCGGCAAAGGCTTACCATGAGCCACGTCACAAAATGGGCAACGGCGTGTGCAAATGTCACCCAAGATCATGAAGGTGGCCGTGCCGCCACTAAAGCATTCGCCTATGTTGGGGCAACTGGCCTCTTCGCAGACCGTGTGCAATTGGTTGTCGCGCAGGATTTTTTTGATTTCTTGGTAGCGCTGGCTGTCCGGCATTTTCATGCGTATCCAGTCCGGTTTGCGCTGCACCGGCTGCGGGATAATCTTAATTGGAATGCGCGAGGTCTTGGCCGCATCCCGTTCTTTTACGCCGGCGATTTTTGTTTTAGGCAGTGTCGATTCAGTCATGTGCTATTCCATGCTCCAATTGCTTGAGTAGCTTAGCCGTTAATTGTTCGGCAGCTTGCGATAAGGTCAGTTGCAGGCCTAAGTCTTGGGTTTGCGTCACGGCCAAGCCAGCGTAACCGCATGGGTCTATGGCGTGAAACGGGCTTAAATCCATGGCCACATTGACACTCAGTCCGTGGTAACTGCCGTTGTTTTTGATGCGTAATCCCAAGGCGGCTATTTTTGCCTCTTGCACGTAAACCCCAGGCGCACTGGCTTTAGCTTCTGCTTGCACACCGTACTCAGCCAACCAGGCTATCACGCTGTTTTCCAATAAGCTCACCAATTTGCGTACGCTTAAGTCATGCCGCTTTAAATCCAACAAGGGGTAAATGATGAGCTGACCTGGGCCGTGGTAAGTAATCTTACCGCCTCTATCTGTCATGACCAGTGGAATGTCACTGGACGCTGGTAAACGCACGCCTTGCCGATTCAGGCCCAAGGTGTAAACCGGAAAATGCTCGGTCACCCATACTTCGTCGGCCGTGCTAGGCGTACGCGCGGCATTAAATTGCTGCATGGCCAGCCAAGTTTGGGCGTAATCGGTGCGGCCTAAATGGCGCACCAACGTGGCTGGCTTAGATGAACTGACGGGCATGGCTGCGACGTGCTGCAACGGGGTGGCTTAAAGTGAAAATTTAACCAATGGGTGGGCGCTGATTAAACGGTAAACCGCGTCCAATTGATCTTGCGAGGCCACGTGCACATGGCAGGTTAGGCTGATGTACTTGCCACCGGAACTGGCGCGCATTTCAATATTGGCCGCGCTGAACGTCGGTTGCACGGTCTGAATCAAGCCAGTGATGGTATCGGCAAAGCCGTCTTGCATTTCACCCATGACCTTAATCGGAAAGTCACAAGGAAAATTAATTAATGCCGGCTTGCTGGTATCGTGTTCCGCCATGGTGTAAGTCTGCCAATAGGTTTATTGCGCTAGCAATAACAGGCTGTCCCAAATACGGCCAAATACACCGGCGGCTTCTATATTTTTTGCTGCAACCAACGGACGCTCGGACACCACTTTACCGTTTAAGGTAAATTGCACACGGCCTATAACTTGGCCTTTAACAATAGGCGCCACCAAGCGCGGTTGACTGGTCACCTGCGCTTGAATTTTGGCGTGTTCGCCTTTGGCCACCGTCACGTACAAATCTTCGGCCACCGTTAAGTTAACTTGATTTTCTTTACCCTTCCAAACGCGTAAAGATTTGATCGCTTGCCCTTGCTTGTAGAGCAATTTGGAATCAAAAAACTGAAAGCCGTAATTCAATAATTTTTGGCTCTCGGCAGCACGCGCAGCATCGCTGGCGGCACCTAACAAAACAGAAATACGGCGTATGCCATCGCGTTTAGCTGAAGAAATTAAGCAGTAGCCAGCCGATTCAGTGTGGCCAGTTTTCATGCCATCGACACTGGCATCCGCCCACAACAAGCGGTTGCGATT
>CAJBBQ010000146.1 GCA_903951385.1 uncultured Pseudomonadota bacterium | reverse complement strand
AAAGGTGGTAAAACATACGCATGGCACCATGACCGTAACGGTTTTGCTTACACTTGGAATGCTGGTAACGGTAAATTAGTTGCTGCAGAAAAAGTACACCCATTCGTTAACTGGGCAACTGGTGTTGATTTGAAAACAGGCGTGCCTAACAAATTGGCTACTGCTTCTACTCACCAAGATTACAATGCAAAAGGCGTTTGTCCAGCTGCTTTGGGTACTAAAGACCAACAACCAGCTGCGTACTCACCAAAAACTGGTTTAATTTACACTCCATTGAACCACGTATGTATGACATACGAGCCAGTTGAGTCTAAATACGTTGCAGGTCAACCATGGGTTGGTGCTACATTGACCATGTTCCCAGGTCCAGACGGTGTAATGGGTGGTTTCGGTGCTTACGATCCAATGACAAACAAAAAAGTTTGGTACAACAAAGAGAAATTCTCTGCTTGGGGTGGTGCTTTAACAACTGCTTCAAACTTAGTATTCTTCGGTACTTTAGATCGTTGGTTTAAAGCTGTAGATGCATCATCAGGTAAAGAACTATGGAAATTCCAAGTTGGTTCTGGCGTGATTGGTAATGCATTCACATACGGCCACAAAGGTAAACAACACGTTGGCGTGCTATCAGGTATCGGTGGCTGGGCTGGTGTGGCGATGAACCTTGGTATGACTAACCCAACAGACGCTTTAGGTGCTGCTGGTGGTTATGCTGAATTAACTAAATACAACGCGGCTCCTGGCGGCGGTGCATTAACAGTATTCAGCCTATAATTTAATCGTAAGATTACGTTGTAACTAAATACAAGTTAGTTCAAAGCAGTAAATAAAAACACCCCGATTCGTCGGGGTGTTTTTTTTCGTCTAAACAATCGCTTATTAGATGACGGTATTTAAATAACAGAGGCGTGGACAAATTGGATACAATACCGCTTGCTCTTAAATAGCATAATCAGCATTCAATAGGGTGCAAAGAACTTTTTTTATTAGTCTGCACTCTATTAACTTAAGCAGCCGTAAACAAGGCTGAATAATTCATAAGAAGGAAGAGAATATATGTTTAAACAGGTTAAAAAGCAGTTAGGTCTAGTGGCCCTGCTAGCACTTACGTCAAATATCAGTTTTGCAGCGGATCCTGACATTCCGCCACTAAATGCAGATGAAGGCCGCATAGGTGAGATTCGCCGTGTGGAAAATAATGATGAATTTAAAGTGTGTGCTGATCCTGAAAACATGCCTTTTTCTAATTCAAAGCAAGAAGGTTTTGAAGATAAAATTGCACAAGTCTTAGCGCAAGATTTAGGCAAGAAATTAAGCTTCACCTATGCATACAGTCGACAAGGTTTCTTCAGAAATACCTTGGGCGCTAACCGTTGTGACGTGGTGATTGGTACCACTTCTGACAGCGACATGATGCGTACATCTAAACCTTATTACCGTGCAGGTCATGTCTATGTTTGGCGTAAAGCTAGTAATTACAACATCACGGATTGGACCTCACCGGATTTGCGTAAAGGCTTCATTGGGGTGATTGATCATAGCCCTGCTACCATTCCTATGAACGACAACAACCTTATTGGTAATGCCCGTCCATACCGCATTCAACGCGATTTAAATCTTCCATCCAGCTTCATGATAGATGACTTAGCAAAAGGCGACATCGATATCGCTATTGCCTGGGGTCCTATAGGCGGTTATTTTGCTAAGCAATCTAAAGTGCCTATGGTGGTAGCGCCTATTCCTGAGTACGAAACTGAAAATGCCAAGGGTAAAGAGTATTGGAACATTTCCGTTGGCGTGCGTAAAAAAGACAAAGAGCGCATGGCCATGATACAAGCTGCCTTGGACAGAAATCAGGCTAAAATCATCAAAATTCTAGACGATTACGGTATCCCGCATGTGCCAGTAGTAGAAGGCGACAGTTTGCAAAAAGTCTATAACAAATACGGCGCAAACAAAAAACCGTCAACCGACAAATAATTATTTATCAGACTAAGTTTTTAGAGCCGTGTAAGGCTGTAATTAATTAAACGGCTAATGTATAATTCCATTGGTCGTTTTTTTAGTAAATTTAAGTGTCAAGTAAGTCATTAAAGTAGGTTAAATTAATACAGGTTCAGTAATGGATGTGCTCAATCTTAGTGGCAGATTTCATTACAATAAGGAGATGATATGTTAGGTTTTAAATCAGTTAAAGCAGCATTATTAATTTCAATGTTAAGCTTTATCGGCGTGCTGGCAAGCAGCCAAGCAAACGCGGCGTGCAGCTTTGTTTCAACTATAAACGGTTCGCCATTAGCTATTAAAGCTACAGCAACTGATACGCCACAAGCAAAAGAGTTTCTCGAAACATGCAATAACCCTTACACCAAAGCGTATGCGGCCGATGCATCATTAATTACTCAAAAAACCCCAAAAGGCGGTAAAGCCTTATTTGGTTACAACGGTTGCTCAGGCTGCCATGGTGGTAAATTAGAAGGCGTGATGGCACCATCTTTAAGAAAAGATGGCGGTCAAGGTGCGTTTGATACCAAATGGGTATACGCAAAAAATGCAACGGATAAAGGCATGTTCGAAACCATTTCAGGTGGTTCGGCCGGTGTATCTGGTGGCGTGATGTCACCATGGAACATTACCCTAGCTGATCACGTCGGCGATGGCTTAACCACCGATGAAATTTTACGTTTGATCGCTTACATTCGTACAGAATACCGCGGTGACGGTGAAAAAACTTGGATGAAATAATTAAGAGCTAACTTAATTTAACAACCGTGTGTAATACTAAAGCGGCTACTGCATTTTGCAGTAGCCGCTTTTTTTATTGCTTTATTAAAACCGCGAGAAGAGGAATCATGGCAAACAAAACGCTTTACCTGTTAGTGGCGCTGGGTTTAGTAATGTCCGCATGTGGCAATAATAAGCAGGGCGATGCCACTGATACGGCCTCTGCCGACTGCCAATTTGTCTCAACCAAAGACAACAGTAAATTGGCTATCACTGCTGTGCCTAGTGACAGCGATGATGCCAAGGCATTCCTTGCCAGTTGCATCAATCCTTACACCAAGCTATACGCTATGGATGCCGAGGCGGCTAAGCAGGGTAAAAAGCAATACGCTTATCAAGGTTGCAGCGGATGCCATGGCGGTAATGCCAACGGCTTAATGGGCCCCAGTTTGATTGATGCAAAATGGCACTATGCCAAACACATTAGCGATAAAGGCTTGTTTGAAACCATAGCCGGTGGGACCAATGGTTCGCCGCCAGAATGGGGCTCCATGTTGATATGGCACAATCAAGTGGCGGGCCACACCGGCGAGGGCTTGGATACCGATACCATTTTAAAAATTATAGCTTGGCTAAGAACACAGTATGTGGGTGGGGGTGAAACGCCCTGGCTTAACAACTAGGCTAGCAATCTGCAGCGGCGAAGCAAAAAATAATGCCTATTGTATAATTTTACTTTCTTACCACTTACACCCAATAGAATCAAAGGTCCCATTGAAGAGTACAGATAAAGCAACATTGCACCATGTAGTCATAGTCGGTGGTGGAGCCGGCGGGCTGGAACTAGCAACCAAACTGGGCGATAGCCTAGGTCGCAAAGGCAAGGCCATCATCACCCTGGTTGACCAATCGAAAACCCATGTTTGGAAGCCCTTGTTGCATGAAATTGCCGCCGGCAGCATGAATCCGGAACGGCATGAACTGGTCTATTTGGCGCAAGCTCATTGGCACCATTTTCATTTTCGCTTAGGCAAAATGGACAGCTTGGATAGGGATAAAAAAACCATTTCCATTTCCCCTTACTTTGATGAAGATGGCTTTGAAGTCATACCTAGGCGCACCATCCATTACGACACCTTAATCATAGCGGTGGGCAGCACCACCAACGATTTTGGCATCAAAGGTGCCAGTGAGTTTTCCATCGCCTTGGACACCCAAGATCAAGCAGAACGCTTTCACCGTCGTTTGCACAATGCCCTGGTGCGCGCACAAACACAAACGCAAACCTTGCAAGCCGGCCAGTTGGAAGTGGCCATTGTTGGTGCCGGTGCGACCGGCGTTGAGTTGGCCGCCGAATTGCACAATACCACCCGCGAGCTAGCCGCCTATGGGCTAGACAAAATCAATGCCGATCGTGACATTAAAATTTCATTAGTGGAGGCCAGCGATCGCGTTTTGCCGGCACTGCCGGTCAAGCTATCGCATTCGGTGGAATTGGAACTCAGTAAGCTTAATGTGCACTTGTATAGTGGGGAGCGCGTCACCGAGGTGAGCCAAGATGGCATTCATACCCACAGCGGGAAATTCATTCCTTCGGCCCTAGTGGTATGGGCAGCCGGGATTAAAGCACCGGACTTTTTGCGTGAGATCGGTGGATTGGAAACCAATCACATCAATCAATTGGTGGTCCACCGCAGCCTACAAACCACCCGTGATAGCAACGTATTTGCCTTTGGTGATTGTGCCGCTTGCCCTAGGGCTGAGGGCGTTGGCCAAGAGAACGTGCCGCCAAGGGCGCAAGCTGCGCATCAGCAGGCCAGCATGTTGGTTAAAACGGTAAAAAGTAGAGTGGCTGGAAAGAAAAACTTGCCCGTGTATGCCTACGTCGATTACGGATCATTGGTGAATTTGGGTAAGTACACCACGGTAGGTAATTTGATGGGCTCTTTATCTGGCGGTAGCTTATTCATAGAAGGCCTGATTGCCAGACTGATGTACAAGTCTTTGTATAAGATGCACCTAATGGCCTTGCACGGTTTTTGGAGCATGGCCTTGCAAACACTGGCGCGCATGATTAACCGTCGCACCGAGGCGCACGTTAAATTGCATTAAAGCTTGGCTGGAGCGTGCTTTTGGTAGAGTTTGTAGATGATGGCCATGGCTAGACTGACAAACAGCCCAAAGATGACCAAAATGGCGTTGATGGCTAAATTTTGATGCTTCATCAGCGTGTATATGCCTAACAAGACCAGTATGCCGATGTTCTCGTTAAAGTTTTGCACGGCAATGGAGTGGCCTGCCCCCAGTAAAGCATGTCCGCGGTGTTGCAACAGTGAGTTGAGGGGCACCAGAAAATAGCCTGCCAATACCCCTATGCAAAACAGCACCACCGTGGCGATTTCTAGGCTGTTGACCATGGCCATGCTGATGACTAAAAAGCCCATTAAGATGCCGGCTGGCAGAACCTTAACGGCATTCTCCAATTTTACAAACAAGGACGCGCCAACCGAGCCTATGGCGATACCGACCGCAAGCACGGCAATCAATATGGATGCCGCTTGCTGTTCCATGTGCAGTATCTCTTTTGCCCACTGCAAAATAACGAATTGCAAGGTGGCGCCCGCCCCCCAAAATAAGGTGGTTACCGCTAAGGATACCTGACCCTGCGGATCGCGCCATAGGGTGGTAAACGCATGCCAAAAATCGCGCATGAGAAAGACAAAGTTGCGCTGTGGCATTTTGTGATCGATGGGCACTTTGGGAATGTAGTGGTTAAAGATGGCCGCCACTAAGTAAATACCAGCAATCACGGCTATGCCAAAATACGGGTCATTGGCGGCTATGGTCGAACCAAATACCGGGCCCAATATAATCGCCGTCACGGTGGTGCCTTCCATCCAGGCATTGGCTTTAATCAACTGATCGCTAGGCAACATTTCGGTCAATATGCCGTACTTGGCTGGCGAATAAGCCGCCGCCCCTATGCCAACTATGGCGTAGGCGTAAAGTGGCGGTACGCCTAAAAATGCCAATAAGCAGCCAAAGAATTTGATGCCGTTGCTAATGAACATGACGCGGCCTTTGGGTAAGGCATCCGCAAAGGGCCCGACAAAAGGCGCCAAGACGATGTAGGCAATAATGAAAAACTCACGCAACAAGGGTTCGTGCCAACTCGGCGCCTGCAATTTGGCGAGCAAGGTGATGGCGGCAAACAGCAAGGCATTATCGGCTATCGCCGATAAAAATTGCGCCATTAACAGCGTGTAAAAGCCTTTTTTCATGAGTAGGCTACAAGGCCTCTGCCGCAAAGTCGGCTAAGCGCGAGCGTTCACCACGCATTAGCGTGATGTGGCCGTTATGTCCCCAGCCTTTAAACCTATCCACTACATAAGTTAGGCCAGAGCTGCCTTCGGTTAGGTAGGGCGTATCAATTTGCGCGATGTTACCCAAACACACTACTTTGGTGCCTGGGCCTGCACGGGTAATCAGCGTTTTCATTTGTTTAGGCGTTAAGTTTTGCGCTTCGTCTATGATCAAAAATTTATTTAAAAAGGTACGACCGCGCATGAAGTTTAGGGATTTAACTTTAATGCGACTGCGTATGAGGTCTTGCGTCGCTGCCCGTCCCCACTCGCCGGCGGTGTCGTCGCTTTTGTTTAATACGTCCAAGTTGTCGTCCAAGGCACCCATCCATGGACCCATTTTCTCTTCTTCTGTTCCCGGCAAGAAGCCTATGTCTTCGCCCACGGAGACGGTGACACGGGTCATGATGATTTCGGAATAGATTTTGCTGTCCAGCACTTGCGTAAGGGCGGAGGCTAGGGTTAACAGGGTTTTGCCGGTTCCGGCTTGACCCAATAAGGTGACAAAGTCGATTTCAGGGTCCATCAACAAATTCAGGGCGAAATTTTGTTCGCGGTTACGGGCATTGATGCCCCAAACGTTGTTCTTGGCTTGCAGGTGGTCTTTGACCACCTCTAGCACCGCTGAATCGCCATCGACGCTGCGCACGATGGCATGAAACGGTTTTTCAAATTCGTAATAAACGAATTCGTTGACTAAAAACGATTTGCATAAGGGGCCGTTGATGCGGTAAAACATGCGGCCGGCTTCTTGCCATGATTCCATGGCTTTGCTGTGCGTTTCCCAGAAATTGGCTGCCAGCTCGGTCATGCCGCTGTACAAAAGATCGGTGTCTTCTAAGACTTAGTCGTTGAAATAATCTTCTGCCAACATGCCGATGGCGCGAGCTTTGATGCGGATGTTGATGTCTTTGCTGACCAGTATGACTTGGCGCTGAGGGTTGTGTTGTTGTAAATCAAACACCACGCCTAAGATTTGATTGTCGGCTTTGCTGCCAGCCAATCCTGGCAGTTCAACGGTGATTTCTTTAGTTT
>CAJBBQ010000145.1 GCA_903951385.1 uncultured Pseudomonadota bacterium | reverse complement strand
TTCCAGCTGCCTGTAAAATTTATCGTAATCCAATTCGTTGCGCCTAGCGGCCGCCGCAAAACTGAACAAACCGTTGCCCGCCAATTCATTGGCATAGGCATTGCGACTGAATTCCATTTGATCGACATTGGCCAACTGAAAACTAAGCCAAGGCAAAGCCAGCGCAATCAGCAACACCCCCCCTTTTTGCTTAGCGGACTGAGGCCGATTGGCAAAACGGCTGCTTTGACTGGCTAGCCATAACAAACCGGCTGCCACTAGCGCTATGCCGAGCAAGATGAGCGGCACGGGATAAGATTGGCGAATATTGCCGATGACTTCCTTGGTGTAGATTAAATAATCCACCGCAATGAAATTAAAGCGCGTGCTGAATTCTTGCCAAAAAACCCACTCGGCCACCGCCATAAACAGCAAACCAAATAGCAGCAACCAGGCTATCAAGCGACGGGCAACGCTGAGCCATGCTGCTTGACGGGCCCGCTTGGTCAACAACAGCGAGGCCAATAAAAACGGTATGAGCAGGTAAGACAAGGCGTTCAGATCAAACCATACGCCCCAAGCCACCATGCCTAAGGCCTCGGTCCAGGACAAGGGGTTGTGGCCTAAATTAAGCGACAAACTCAACCACAAGATTAGCCGTAAGCCCAGCCAAATCAGCAGCGCACTGACGGCCAAAAAGCGCAAGAACGACCAGGCGCTTTTGCGCTCAGAAGAGCTGGGCGTTGGCAAGCCAGCCTGCGGCGACCAAGTAAGGTATTGCGCCAGCAAGAGCATCCACACTAGCCAGGCCGTCCATAAATTGTGCGACATAAAATGCGCGCCGCGCACCATCTGCGTATACGCCATCACGCTGCCAAACAACAACGCTAGGATCCAACCCCATTTGGCTAATCGTACTTGGCTGTCTCTAAAGGCAAAATACACCGCCAACAAAGCAAACCCGCCACTGGCGTGGCCGCCCGGGAAGCAATGGCCGGCAGCCACACCCGCTGGCAAGCTGCCAAACAGCGGGATGTAAGGTTGGGTGCCGCCGTATTCTTGTAAATTCCACGGGCAGTCGTGCAGGCTAAAATGCTTTAACACCGACACCACCGTGGTGCTGATCAGCATGCCGACAAACACCCACAACAAAGACCTGCGATGCGCTTTCAACCAATCAAACGCAAGCAAAGTAGCTTGAGCGGAAGCGCGCGGCCAGCTCTTTAACCCGTAACCGACCAAGCCGCCCGCCAAAGCGAGCAGACTCACCATTATCATCAAGTTTCTCAAGCCTTGGTGCAGCACGGCTTCTAATCCGGCATGGTTTCTTAATGGAAAAGTCTGGGTTTGCGCGTCGTAAAATGGCGCTATCCATAGTCTGTCCCAGCCGGTCAAGGGGTAGACAAAAGCCAGCAGCAGGCCTGCCAACAAGGGCACTATCAGATGCCACAGCCAAAAATGCCAGGCCAAGCTAGGTCGATTTAATTTAAACAAATGGATAAGCTCTATGCAAATCGCTGCCAACTTAAGCAGCGGTTAATGGTGGCCCATTATAGCAAAGTCACGCCCTGCTGCCGGCCTTTAGGCGGGCGCATCGGTCACGCATAAAACTTGCTTTTACTGCCGTTTTAGCGTAATTTTCGTCTATTGCTAGGGGTCTGGTTGGGGTTGCGGTGACGCGGCCTTAATTAGTGAGAAACACCCTTTGAACCTGACGCGGGTCATGCCGCCGTAGGAAAGCATGCAATGCTAAGCCAGCAACATTATCTGGTGCGCATAGGCGGCTTTTCTATGTTGATTACATTATAGGAACGCACCATGAACGCTACTGATAAAAACCTACAAAAAAACCTCACCAAATTCGACAGCGGCACGGCTGAAATTGACCCGGCCACCACCCTGCCTTTTGCCAATTCACGCAAAGTCTATGTGCAAGGTTCCCGCCCGGACATACAAGTGCCGTTTCGCGAAATCAGCTTAAGCGATACGCCGTCTAGCTTTGGTGCAGAAAAAAATCCACCGGTCATGGTTTATGACACCAGCGGCCCCTACACCGATCCGGCGATTGCCATTGACATACGCAGTGGCTTGCCCGCGCTACGCGCAAAATGGATAGAAGAGCGCAACGACACCGAGCAATTGGATGGCCCGAGCTCTACCTTTGGTCAAGCACGCAAGACCGATCCTGAATTAGCCGAAATGCGCTTTAATTTATTGCGCCTGCCGCGCCGCGCGAAAAAAGGCATGAACGTCAGCCAAATGCATTACGCGCGTAAGGGCATCATCACGCCGGAAATGGAATACATCGCCATACGCGAAAATCAACGCCGCGAAAACATGAGCGAGCTCTTGCAAACGCAACACAAAGGCCACGATTTTGGCGCCAGCATCCCTAAAGTGATTACCCCTGAATTTGTTCGCAGCGAAGTGGCCTTAGGCCGCGCGATTATTCCGGTCAACATCAACCACCCAGAAATCGAGCCCATGATCATAGGCCGTAACTTCTTGGTAAAAATTAACGCCAACATCGGCAACTCGGCGTTGGGTTCTTCCATCTCCGAAGAAGTGGAAAAAATGGTCTGGGGTACCCGCTGGGGCGGCGACACCGTGATGGATTTGTCCACCGGCAAAAACATACACGAACCCCGCGAGTGGATCATCCGCACCTCACCGGTGCCTATCGGCACAGTGCCAATCTACCAAGCCTTAGAAAAAGTAAACGGCAAAGCC
>CAJBBQ010000144.1 GCA_903951385.1 uncultured Pseudomonadota bacterium | reverse complement strand
GTTTAGCCGTGTTTTAACTAGATTATAGTGCTTTAAGCTGATTATAATGTAGAACAGAATGCGTGGATGTTTAATTAAACTAGATAGCACAAGGGGTTTGGTTGATGTTCATCAAACTTCAGGAGGGTAGCATGACGGATGCACAAAAAATGAGTCAACATTCAGACCGTTTTATTAGTACCTTAACCAAGCACACCGCAGCCATTATATTGGCTGGTGGGCGCGGCAGTCGCTTAAAAAACTTAACCGATTGGCGCGCTAAGCCAGCGGTGCAATTCGGTGGCAAATACCGCATTATCGACTTCCCTCTGTCTAATTGCATTAATTCCGGCATACGCCGCGTCAATGTGGCTACGCAATACAAGGCACAAAGTTTAATTCAACACTTGCAGCGCGGCTGGGGATTTTTGCGCGGTGAGTTCGATGAGTACGTGAATATTATTCCAGCGCAGCAACGCATATCGGAGGACTGGTATAAAGGTACGGCCGACGCGGTCTACCAAAATATGGATTTATTGCGCGAAGGCGGTGCCGACTACATCTTGATATTGGCCGGCGATCATATCTACAAGATGGATTACGGCAGAATGCTCGCTACCCATGTGAAAAATAACGCCGACATGACGGTTGCCTGCATTAATGTGCCCTTGGAAGACGCCAAGGGTTTCGGCGTATTGGCGGTAGACGATACGGATAGGGTGGTGGAATTTGCTGAAAAGCCGGCCTCGCCTAAACACATGCCGGGCGACCCAACTAAAGCGTTTGCCAGCATGGGCATTTATATATTTAACGCCAAGTTTTTATACGAGCAATTGGTGCGTGATGCCGGCGACCCAAAATCCAGTCATGATTTTGGTGGCGACATCATTCCTTACATCATACAAAAATACAAAATCCAAGCGCACCGATTTACTGATAGTTGCGTGGGTGCAAAGAATGGCAATTACTACTGGCGGGATGTGGGTACCATAGACGCTTATTGGGAAGCCAATATGGAATTAACCCGGGTCATTCCTGAGCTAAATTTATACGACAGAGATTGGCCGATCTGGACCTACCAAGAGCATTTGCCGCCGGCTAAATTTGTTTTTAATGACGAAGGGCGCGCCGGTTGTGCGACCGACTCCTTGGTTTCCGGTGGTTGTTTAATCAGTGGGTCCACGGTAGACAGTTCGGTGTTGTTTTCCGACGTGCGCGTACACAGTTATTGCATGATAGAAGGTGCGGTTATTTTGCCTAAGGTTACAGTGAATCGCCACGTGGTATTAAAAAATGCCGTGATAGACCGGGGTTGCGTGATTCCTGAGGGCATGCAGATAGGCGTGGATTTAGCCTTGGATGCAAAACGTTTTCATGTGTCTGAAAAAGGCATCACCTTGGTGACGCCAGATATGTTGGGGCAGGATTTATATAGAGTTGTTTGATAGATAAATCAAGTGCTTATAAAGTATTTTTAATGTTTAATGAAAGTTGTGTTTAATTGAAGTCAACCCGCCCTAAGCTGTACCTCAACCTATATTGGCACATGCATCAACCGGATTACCGCGACACCGTTAGCAATGAATACGTATTGCCTTGGACTTATCTGCATGCCATAAAAGATTACAGTGACATGGCTTATCACCTAGAAGCCAATCCGAAAGCGCGGGCCAGCTTTAATTTTGTGCCCATCTTGCTCGAGCAGTTGCAAGATTACACGGAGCAATTTAGCACCAATAACCTGCGTGATCCGCTGTTGGCTTTGCTGGTGCATGAGGATTTATCTGGCTTGAATGAGGCGGAATGCCAATTGGTGGTTGAAAGCTGTTTCAAAAGCCACCATGAAAAAATGCTCAGCCCCTTTCCGCACTACCAGCGTTTATTAAGCGTATACCAACAAGTGGAGCAGGCCGGTTGCCAGGATCAATTTCGCTATTTGTCCGGCCAATACAAAGCCGATTTGTTGGTTTGGTATCACTTAGCCTGGTGCGGTGAATGCTTACGTAGGAACAATAAAGTCGTACAAGACTTAATGGCCAAAGGCGTGCTGTTTAGCCTGAGCGATAGGCAGCAACTTTTTGCTGTCATTGCCGACACCATAGCCGGACTGATCCCTCGCTACAAAGCCTTGCTGCAGCGCAAGCAAATTGAGATTTCCAGTACACCTTATTACCACCCAATTTTGCCCTTGTTGTTGGATTTTAAAACCACATTGGACGCCATGCCATACGCACCTTTGCCCAAATACAGCAAGTATGCTGGTGGTCAAAGTCGTGCTGTTGCCCATGTAACGGCAGCCAAGGTTTATCACGAAACTATTTTTAAGGAACCGCCGCGCGGTATGTGGCCAGCTGAAGGCGGCGTGTCTGAAGCCGCTTTATCATTGATGGCGGAACAAGGCGTGGCATGGGCGGCCACCGGTCAATCGGTGTTGGTCAACAGTTTATTAAAATCGCAGTTAAGCGTGGATGACAAAAACGATTACCTCTACCAACCCTATCGCATCAGCAATGGCAAGCAGAGCTTGCTGTGCTTTTTTAGGGATGACAACCTGTCCGATAAGATAGGCTTTGAATACGCAAAAATGCACACGCCGGATGCCGTGCAAAATTTCATTGCTAGCTTAGAGCGCATTCATCAAGCGGAAAGTAGCGATCCCTCCCAAGCTAAGGTAGTCAGCGTGATTTTAGACGGTGAAAACGCATGGGAATATTACCCTTACAACGGCTACTATTTCTTAACGGAGTTATACGAAGCCTTAAGTGCCCACCCCGATATTGAAATGACTACCTTCAGTGATATCGTTAGCATGGTTGATTGCCAGGCCAGCACAACAGACCATATCGCTGCACCAGCTCTGCCGCACATAGCCGCAGGCAGTTGGGTATACGGTACGTTTAGTACATGGATAGGCGGTAAAGATAAAAACTTGGCTTGGAATTTGTTGTGCGAAGCCAAGAAAACATACGACAGCGTGCTAGCGGCGAACAAGCTTAACGCTAAGCAAATAGCCGCCTGTGAACGGCAATTGTCTGTATGCGAAGGGTCGGATTGGTTTTGGTGGTTTGGCGATTACAACTCATCCGACAGTGTCGCCAGTTTTGATAAGCTTTATCGCCGCAATTTGATGAATTTATACGCCTTATTGCAGCAACCCGTTCCTAAAGCACTGCATACCAGCATCAGTAGCGGTGGTGGCCATGCGGACAATGCCGGCACCATGCGCAGAGGTCAAGCCTAATCGCCTGCGGCATGGCGATTGGGTATAGGCATTCATGGCAGACACACACTACAGCGCCCCGTTAAATAAACGCCGTGCCGGGGTGTTGCTGCACATCAGTTCCTTGCCTGGCCCCAACACGGTGGGTAATTTGGGTCAGGATGCTTACCGATTTGTTGATTTCTTGCAGGCCGTTGGTGCCAGCGTTTGGCAAACCTTGCCTATCAATATGCCGCATGCCGATAATTCACCCTATCAGTGCTTGTCTGCTTTTGCGGGCAATACCGATTTCATAGACCTATCGGCGCTGGTGACCGATCAATTGTTAGGCGCAAGCGATCTTCAAGGGCGCTTAAGCAGACCGGCCTTATTGTCTAAAGCCTATCAGGCTTACGCCCGCATTAATCACGCTAGCATGCAGCAAGCTTACGCCGAGTTTTGCCAACAACAAGCGTATTGGTTAGGGGATTTTTCGCTATTTTTAGCCCTACGGCAGCATTTTAAACAGCAGGCTTGGCATCAGTGGCCAGCCCCTTATAAAAACCGCGATGCGGCCACTTTAAAGCAGGCGCGCCTGGATTTGGCTAAAGAAATAGCCGAGATTGAATTTTCCCAGTACTTGTTCTTTAGCCAGTGGCAAAAGCTTAAAGGCTATGCCACATCAAAAAACGTGTGTTTGTTTGGTGACATCCCGATTTTTGTGGCATTTGATAGCGCAGACGTTTGGGCTAAAGCGCATTTGTTTAAATTGGATGCCAATAAAAACATGGCGGTGGTAGCCGGTGTGCCACCGGATTATTTTTCGGCTACCGGCCAGCGTTGGGGTAACCCGCATTACGATTGGCAAGCCATGGCAAGCGACCACTATGCCTGGTGGATAGCGCGCATGGCAACGCAACATGCCTTGTTCGATGTGGTGCGCATAGACCACTTCAGAGGCTTGCAAGCGGCATGGGAGATCCCGGTGGATGAGCCCACGGCCATTAATGGCCATTGGGAATTAGCACCGGGGGTGGCTTTGCTTACCGCCATTAAGCAAGCCTTGCCGACTATTTGTTTGGTCGCTGAGGATTTGGGCATCATCACCGATGAAGTGAACCATTTACGTCTGCACTTTCAATTGCCTGGCATGAAGATTTTGCATTTTGCCTTTGGTGGCGACAGCGACAACCCCTATTTGCCGGAAAATATAGAAGAAAACAGCGTGGCCTACACCGGTACGCACGACAACGACACCACTCTTGGTTGGTATCAGGCATTGGATGAAGCGCAAGGCCGGCATCTGCATGCGCACTTAGTGGCACATTTAGGCGAGGCGCATGAGCGTAATTTGCCCATGGATTTGGTTAGCATGGCCATGCACTGTAAGGCTATATTGGCCGTGGTGCCCATGCAAGATGTGCTTGAATTGGATGGTCAGCACAGGATGAACACGCCAGGCACGGCCAGCGGCAATTGGCATTGGCGTTTTAATTGGACACAGCTTACCGATGGCATGCGGGCCCAATTTGCCCATGTCGTGAACGAAAGTGGGCGGGCTTAAAACCATGTCGATGTGGATAGGCATGGACATAGGTGGCACTAACTTGCGATTAGGCGTGTTTGCCAGCGAAGGCTCGCCCAAGTTGCTAGAGGAAATGCGTTTTCAGGCTGACTTCAGCAAACTTTGCATGGCGCACAAAGACGCGCCCGAGCAAGCATGGCAGCAAATAGTAAGCACGCTAGCGAATGCTATTGCCACAATGCGTAAACAATATTCAGCAGTAGTGGGCGTGGGCATAGGCTTTCCTGGTTTTATTGATCCAGATAGCCAAAAAATAGTGGCTTCGCCCAATTTGCCGGGTTTGCACCAATTGGACTTGAGTGCCGATTTAAGCCGCTTAATTGCCTTGCCAGTGTGGACGCTAAACGATGCCTTGGCCGCAGCCTACGGCGAATATGCCTTGCGCGCGCAACAAATCAACAGCTTGATTTATTTGGGCCTAGGCACCGGGGTAGGCGGTGGCATGATACTGGATCAGCGAGCCGTGGCTGGACAACACGGGGTAGCCATGGAAGTGGGGCACGTCATTATTAAGCCGCAAGGGCGTTTGTGCGGTTGCGGTAACCGTGGCTGCATGGAGCAATACGCCTCGGCGAGCGGTGTTAGCCTAACTTTTTTTGAGTCCAGCGGCCGGCATGAGAGTGCGCAGACCATTGCGGAATTGGC
>CAJBBQ010000143.1 GCA_903951385.1 uncultured Pseudomonadota bacterium | reverse complement strand
TGGCCCAGCCGCCGTCGCCTTCACCGATGGTCGCATGATAGGCGCCACCTTGGATCGCAACGGTTTGCGACCAGCGCGTTACCTAGTGACCGATGACGATTTGGTGATGATGGCTTCCGAAATGGGTGTGCTGACTTTCCCACAAGAAAAAATCGTAAAAAAATGGCGCTTAGAGCCAGGCAAAATGTTGTTAATCGACATGGAACAAGGTCGCATCATAGGCGATGCTGAAGTCAAAAATACCTTAGCAACGGCCAAACCTTACAAGCAAT
This sequence comes from uncultured Pseudomonadota bacterium, assembly GCA_903951385.1. Classification (GTDB taxonomy): domain Bacteria; phylum Pseudomonadota; class Gammaproteobacteria; order Burkholderiales; family Methylophilaceae; genus Methylotenera; species Methylotenera hypolimnetica. Next base: position 4,259 of record CAJBBQ010000143.1, on the reverse strand, counting down.
GGCTAGAAAAAACGCGTTATTACTTAAGCGACATGCCGAAAGTAGACGCCGAATTAGCCATGGCAGCCAATTTGCTGGATACCCAGCAAGCGTTTGGTTACACCCAAGAAGACATCAAATTCGTCATGCAGCCCATGGTGGAAAATGGCGAAGAAGGCTCGGGTTCCATGGGTAACGATGCGGCTTTGCCGGTGTTGTCGGTTAAACCAAAATTACTCTATAACTACTTCAAACAGTTGTTCGCGCAAGTGACCAACCCGCCTATTGATCCGATTCGTGAAGAGTTGGTGATGTCTTTGGTGACCTTTATTGGCCCTAAACCGAATTTATTGGGGGTGGACGTAGACTACCCGCCCATGCGTTTAGAAGCGGCGCAACCGGTCTTAACCTTGGACGAGCTGGCCCAATTAAAAGCCATCGCGACCTTCACGCAAAACCAATATAAATCCATTGTGTTGGACATCACGTATCCGCTATCACAGGGTAAGGCTGGCATGGCTAAAGCCGTTGCCGGCATTACCAGTGCGGCAGAAAAAGCCGTGCAAGATGGCTTCAATATTTTGATTCTGTCTGATCGAGGCGTGAGTGCGGATCGCATGGCGATCCCAGCTTTATTAGCTTGTTCAGCCACTCACGAGCATTTAGTAAAAACCGGTTTACGCACCAGCGCAGGCTTGGTTGTTGACACCGGATCGGCGCGTGAAGTGCACCACTTTGCCCTATTGGCCGGTTACGGCGCGGAAGCTGTTTGCCCTTGGTTAGCATTTGAAACCATAAAGCATATGGACGTTAAAGATAGTCACGAAGCAGCTAAAAAGTTTGTTAAAGCCATAGGCAAAGGCTTGTATAAAGTCATGTCTAAAATGGGTATCTCCACTTATCAATCTTACTGTGGCGCACAAATATTTGAAGCCATCGGCCTAAATAGTGCCTTTGTTAATCAATACTTTACCGGCACCACCACCAACATCGAAGGCATAGGGTTGGCGCAAGTGGCGGAAGAGGCTGAGCGCTTGCATACGGCAGCCTTTGGCGACGACCCAGTATTGGCTAAACATTTGGATGCCGGTGGTGAATATGCTTTCCGCGTGCGCGGTGAAGAGCACATGTGGACGCCGGATTCGATTGCTAAATTGCAACATGCCACTCGCACCAATTCAGCCGACACTTACAAAGAATACGCCAAGTTAATCAACGATCAAACGCGTCGTCACATGACCTTGCGCGGTTTGTTTGAAATTAAATCGGTGGGCGCGGCGATTCCTTTGGACAAAGTTGAGCCAGCAAAAGAGATCGTCAAACGCTTTGCTACCGGTGCCATGTCATTGGGCTCCATTTCGACTGAAGCGCATGCGACCTTGGCCATTGCCATGAACCGCATAGGCGGTAAATCCAACACCGGGGAAGGCGGCGAAGACGCCAAGCGTTTTATCCCAGTAGCCAGCGCCACCACCATGGCCAATGTCATAGGCAGCGACAGAATAGTCAAAGACATCGCCTTGCAAGCCGGCGATTCCATGCGCTCTAGCATCAAACAAGTGGCGTCTGGACGTTTTGGTGTGACCGCCGAATACTTGGCTTCCGCCGATCAGATACAAATCAAAATGGCGCAAGGTGCTAAGCCTGGCGAAGGGGGCCAATTACCCGGCCATAAAGTCAGCGAGTACATTGCTAAATTGCGTTTCTCAGTGCCAGGCGTGGGATTGATTTCACCGCCACCGCACCACGATATTTATTCGATTGAAGATTTGGCGCAACTGATACACGACCTTAAAAATGCCAATCCTAAAGCGTCCATTTCCGTCAAATTAGTCGCTGAAACCGGTGTGGGTACGGTAGCGGCCGGTGTGGCCAAAGCCAAATCGGATCACATCGTGATTGCGGGCCATGATGGCGGTACCGGTGCATCGCCAATTTCATCGGTGAAGCATGCCGGTGGACCCTGGGAAATAGGTTTGGCTGAAACACAGCAAACTTTGGTGCTCAATCAATTGCGCGGCCGCGTGATCTTGCAGGTGGACGGTCAAATTAAAACCGGCCGTGATGTGGTCATAGGCGCCTTGTTAGGTGCCGATGAGTTTGGTTTTGCCACCGCACCGCTAGTGGTAGAAGGCTGCATCATGATGCGTAAATGCCATTTGAATACCTGCCCAGTCGGTGTGGCCACGCAAGACCCAGAATTGCGTAAACGTTTTACCGGACAGCCTGAGCACGTGGTGAATTACTTCTTCTTTGTGGCTGAAGAAGTGCGTGAATTGATGGCCTCTATTGGCGTGGCGAAGTTTGATGATTTAATCGGCCGCGCCGATTTGCTAGACATGCAAGCCGGTATAGAGCATTGGAAAATCAACGGTTTGGATTTCAGCAAAGTGTTCCATTTGCCGGCCATGCCAGCAGACGTGTCACGCAAACACAATGACGTGCAAGACCACGGCCTGACCCATGCGCTAGACAATAAGCTGGTGGCCATGGCCAAGCCGGCATTGGAAGAGGGTAAAAAAGTCGTGTTGGACGTGGCGATCTCCAATACCAACCGCACGGTGGGCACCATGTTGTCTAATCAAATTGCCACCCGTTTTGGTCACGCCGGTTTGCCCGATGACAGCATACACATCAATTTTAATGGCACCTCGGGCCAAAGCTTTGCTGCTTTCTTAGCCAAGGGCATCACCTTTGAATTAAGCGGCGAGGGCAACGACTACGTGGGTAAAGGTTTATGCGGCGGCCGCATTATCATTAAACCGCCGGTCGCCTTCGGTGGCCTAGCGCATGAAAACATCATAGTCGGTAATACCGTCATGTACGGCGCGACCACCGGTGAAAGCTATTTCAGAGGCGTGGCCGGTGAGCGTTTCTGTGTGCGCAATTCGGGGGCCACGGCCGTGGTCGAAGGCGTGGGTAACCATGGCTGCGAATACATGACTGGCGGTACCGTCGTGGTATTGGGCGTCACCGGTCAAAACTTTGCCGCCGGTATGAGTGGCGGCGTGGCTTATGTCTATGATGAAGACGGCTTATTTGCTAAACGTTGCAACATGAGCATGGTCGCCTTAGAAAAAGTAGAAGCAGCCGATGCCGCTGTGGGTAAAGTGCAGCATTTAAATCAGCCAGACGAAGTCACACTCAAAACGCTGATAGAAAAGCATGCGAACTATACCGGTAGTGTGCGAGCCCAAGCCTTGTTGGCCGACTGGGCTACCTCAAGAAGCAAATTTGTGAAAGTCATGCCGATTGAATACAAACGCGCATTAACCGAATTGGCTGCCGCAACGGCAAAACAAGCCGCATAAAAGCATAATAGGATAAAGGTTTTAGTATGGGCAAAGTAACGGGTTTTATGGAATACAACAAGCTGACCGAGGCAAACCTGCCTGTGGTTGAGCGCGTTAAAAACTACAAAGAATTTGTATTGCATTTGAGCGATGATCAAGCCAAGCAACAGGGTGCGCGTTGCATGGATTGCGGCATTCCTTTTTGCACCAGCGGCTGCCCAGTGAATAACATCATTCCTGATTTCAACGATCTGGTTTATCAGCAAGATTGGAAATCCGCTATTGATGTGTTGCACAGCACCAATAACTTTCCTGAATTTACTGGTCGTATTTGCCCGGCCCCATGTGAAGCAGCCTGTACGCTAAACATCAATGCGGATGCGGTGGGTATAAAATCCATAGAGCACGCGATCATTGATAAAGCTTGGGAAAACGATTGGGTTAAACCGCAACTTGCCAGCCATAAAACCGGCAAAAAAGTCGCCATCGTGGGTTCCGGCCCAGCCGGTATGGCGGCGGCGCAGCAATTAGCTCGAGTGGGTCATAGCGTAGTGGTCTTAGAAAAAAACAGCCGTATTGGCGGCTTGTTACGCTACGGTATTCCTGATTTTAAAATGGAAAAATCCCACATCGACAGACGCATGGCGCAGATGCAAGCAGAAGGCGTGGAGTTCCGTGTTAATCAGCACGTAGGTGAAAATGTTAAAGCCGATGATTTGCTAGCAGAATTTGATGCGGTTATCTTAGCTGGTGGCGCCGAGCACCCACGTGACCTTCCGGTCACAGGGCGCGATTTAGACGGCGTGATGTACGCCATGGACTTCCTGACCCCACAAAATCAAGTGGTGGCTGGCGACACGGTGCCCAATCAAGTGATGGCAACAAACAAACACGTGGTGGTGATAGGCGGCGGCGATACCGGCTCCGATTGCGTAGGTACATCCAATCGCCATGGTGCCGCCTCCATCACTCAGTTTGAGTTGATGC
>CAJBBQ010000142.1 GCA_903951385.1 uncultured Pseudomonadota bacterium | reverse complement strand
GCGCCGTGGCATTAACCGGGATCAATAACAGAATGGCGGCCAGGATGTCGGTCATGATGCCAGGGATAATCAGCAACACGCCGGCCATAATATTGCGGGCACTGCCAAACAAGGCTTTGATCGGATTGCCGCCCGCGCTTAAGTGTTGCATCATGCGCCCAGAAAACGACTGTTTTTCATCGCGAATAAGCCGCAGGCCTAGCAGGGTAATGACCAGTAAATAGAGGATGAGCCAGCCACCGTATTGCTCGGCCAAATCCATTAAAATCCAAATTTCAGCCACTGGAAAAGCCAGTATGGCCAAGAAAAAAATAATGCGCATGCGCTTAACTACCTTAAACAATGGAACGTATGATAACCCTAGCCTATCAAAAGCCAGGCTAAATAAAATTGAGCTGGTCTTAATAACAGGCACTTGGTCTTTTGTGGTGCCGGTATTCTATAATGACAAGTACCCAGCATGCCATTTGTTAAAACTATTTTCCATGGAAACACCGCTACGTGAAAAAATTATTGTTGCTACGTCTATCTAATTTCAGCATCGCCGCATGGGCTGCGCTGATTTTTTCATGCGGCTTTTTTAACCCGGCGTTTGCCGCAAACAGCAGTGGATTGACTAATTTATTCAGCAGCAATAGCGACCCCGTGTTAGCCCCTGAAGTAGCATTTCAACTGCAATTAAAGCCGCTGGATAAGCAAACCGTGCAAGCGCATTTTAGCATTGCACCTGGCCATTATTTATACCGTGAGCGCATCCAATTTAGCGTGCTTTCCCCAAGCAACATTACATTAACCGACATTCAATTGCCTGCTGGAGAAATCAAACAAGACGCTAACTTTGGCAAACAAGAAGTCTATCACCGTGATTTTCAAGCCAGCCTAAAACTTAGCGCGCCCACTGAAACGCTTACGCTGCTCGCCAGCTACCAAGGCTGCAGCGAAAAAGGCTTATGCTATGCCCCGATCAAAAACACCCTCACCGTGGCTTTTGATCCAATCGCCACCGCCGCACCAAGCGCACCGACCACCGGGCCCAGCATCAATAATGAAGCCGACAGCAGCACGCAATTATTAAAATCCGGCCAGGTTTGGTTGGCGATAACCGGCTTCTTTTTTGCCGGCTTGTTGTTGTCCATGACGCCTTGCGTGTTGCCCATGATCCCGATTTTATCGAGCATCATTGTTGGCCAACACCGCGTGAACAACGCCGCGGCCAAATGGCACGGCTTTAGTTTATCGCTGGCCTATGTATTGGGCATGGCCTTAAGTTATGCCTTAGCCGGGGTGGCCGCCGGCCTCACTGGCAATTTAATCAGCCAGGCCTTGCAGAATCCCTGGGTCTTAGGCAGCACCGCCGTGTTGTTTGTGTTGCTGGCTGGCTCCATGTTTGGCCTGTATGAGTTAAAGCTGCCGCAGCGCTTTGAAGATCAAATGCTACAGACCACCAACAAAATAAAAGGCGGTCGCTTTATCGGCGTGTTTGTCATGGGCGCTTTATCGGCCCTAATCGTCAGCCCGTGTGTGGCCGCCCCACTGGCCGGCGCACTAATATACATAGGGCAAACCCACGACGTGTTATTGGGTGGGCTAGGCTTGTTCGCGCTTGGGCTAGGCATGGGCGTGCCACTGCTATTGATAGGCGCCTCTGCCGGCAGCTTGTTGCCAAAAACCGGTGACTGGATGAACGGCGTTCGCCATTTCTTTGGCCTGGTGATGCTGGCCATGGCCATATGGCTAATCAGCCCCTTGCTCACCATGGCATGGCAGTTAGGCCTTTGGTCGATCTTGCTTATTATTACGGCGGTTTACCACAAGGCCTTGGATCGCCTTGCTGAGCACGCCAGCCATGGCGCCAGGTTGAGCAAAGGTGTGGCGGTTATTTTGCTATTGCTGGGTGTGGCACTATTAGTTGGTGCCTTGTCTGGCGCCAAATCAATGACTCAACCGCTTGATGGTTTGTTTAACAAAAGCGCATCAAACGCCGCATCAAACCATGCCCTTGTTTTCGAGCGCGTCAAAAGCGTGGCCGAATTGGACGCAAGGTTGGCCAACAGCCAAGGCCGGCCAGTGATGTTGGATTTTTATGCGGACTGGTGCGTGGCTTGCAAGGAATTGGAACAATTTACTTTTAGCGATAAGAAAGTGCAGCAACTGTTAAAAGACACCGTGTTATTGCAAGCCGATGTCACGGCGAATTCCGATGCAGACCGCGCATTATTAAAACGCTTTGGCTTATACGGCCCACCCGGTATTGCCTTTTTTAATGGGCGCGGCCAAGAAATGCCTAGCCTAAAAACCGTCGGCTTTCAAAATGCCGAGCGCTTTAGCCGCACCTTGCAGCAGCGTGATGCCTGCTTAACCGACGTAACAGATCAAGGAACGACGCCATGCTAACTAAATTACGCAACAATGCCATTTACTTTGTCCTTATGTTTGGCTTGGGCTTTGCTATTTATTACTTTGCCCTTAACCCCAACTCGCCACTGAAGCAATCCAACCTGCCCAGCGTCTCGACCGCGGCTTTTTTTAACAGCCAATTAGTCAACGAGGACGGCATACGCCAAGATTTAAAGCAGTACCAAGGTAAAATTGTTGTGCTTAATTTTTGGGCAACCTGGTGCCCTCCCTGCCGCGAAGAAATGCCAGAACTGGCTGAATTGCACACGCAATACCAAGCAAAAAACGTGGTAGTAGTGGGCTTGGCGGTAGACGAATTAGCATTGGTTAAAGAGTTTGCGCTGGCTACTCCGGTTCGCTACCCCTTATTGGTGGCGGAAGACGAAGGCATGCAATTGGCCAGCGAACTGGGTAACAGCCAAGGTGTGCTACCTTATACCGTCATCATAGACAAAGACGGCGTGGTGCAAAAAAACTTCTTTGGCCGCATCTCAAAAGCGCTATTAAGCGAGGCTTTAGAGCCCTTAATTCAGGACTAATCTAAGCAAAATAATAGCGGCGTTTTTAAGCTAACGATATCAAGTACTTAAATCATGGATGCGGTGTAATTTCGCTTAATTGCTGTAAATTTGCTGGACAAAACCGGCTAACTTCGGCAAACTTGCAATTATGAAGTTGCCAAAATTCTCGCTTATTAGTGTTAAAAAAGACCGCGCGTATGCCTGCTAAATCCATTTTAGTCATTCATGGCCCCAACCTCAATATGTTGGGTTTGCGTGAGCCTGAACATTATGGCAAAGCGACCCTAGCCAGCATCAATCAAACCTTGGTGGACATGGCAGCGCAAGCCGGGGTGGCGTTAGAGACGTTTCAAAGTAATGCCGAAGCGGAATTGGTAACTAAAATTCAATCGCTGACGACCAGCAAAGTGGATTTTGTCATTATCAATCCCGCCGCCTTTACCCACACGTCGGTGGCCATGCGCGATGCCCTTTCTGCAGTAAAAGTGCCGTTTATAGAAGTGCACTTATCCAATGTCTATGCCCGTGAAGCCTTCCGCCATCATTCGTATTTTACCGACATCGCCGTTGGTGTGATTAGCGGTTTAGGTGCGCAAGGCTATGCCTTGGCGCTTGATTACGCAATCAAGCATAACGATCAAGCTTAAAAAACTATTCTTAATTAATTGAATTATTCCTGGATTTCTAGAGGTTATTATGGACTTACGCAAACTTAAAAAATTAATCGATCTTGTTGAAGAATCTGGCATAGCCGAACTCGAGCTAACCGAAG
>CAJBBQ010000141.1 GCA_903951385.1 uncultured Pseudomonadota bacterium | reverse complement strand
CCGGAGTCCAAATAATGAGCGATTTGCTGGTCGAAAATTTACGCAAATCCTACCAATCACGCGATGTCGTTCAAGGCATTTCGCTGCACATCAAAAGCGGTGAGGTAGTAGGATTATTAGGGCCCAATGGCGCCGGCAAAACCACCACGTTTTACATGATTGTTGGCTTGTTGGCCGCCAATGGCGGGCGCATTTTGCTAGACGGCAAAGAGTTAAGTCGCTTGCCCATTCATCTTCGAGCTAGGATGGGCCTGTCTTATCTGCCGCAAGAGGCGTCCATCTTTCGCAAACTGACGGTGGCAGAAAATATTTTAGCGGTGCTGGAATTGCAAGACCTCAACGCCGATGAACGGCAAGAAAAATTAGCCTCCCTATTAGCGGAACTGCACATCACGCATTTGCGCGACCAGTCGGCGATGAGCTTATCTGGCGGCGAACGGCGACGCGTTGAAATTGCCCGATGCCTGGCCACCGACCCAAGTTTTATTTTGTTGGACGAACCCTTTGCCGGCATAGACCCGATCGCCGTGATGGACATCCAAAAGATTATCCGCCAGTTAACGGCGCGCAATATCGGCGTGCTGATTACCGACCACAACGTACGAGAAACCTTAGGCATTTGTGACCACGCTTACATAGTGAATGACGGGCGGATTTTTGCTGCCGGTCTGCCCAGCGACATCATAGAAAATCAAAGCGTGCGCGACATTTATTTAGGCAAAAATTTCCGGCTATGAAACAAGGTTTACAACTCCGGTTTTCACAAAACCTATCGCTCACCCCGCAATTGCAACAAGCCATCCGCTTGTTGCAACTGTCCACCTTAGAGCTCAATCAAGAGATAGACTTGCTCATGCAAAGCAATCCCTTGTTAGAAAGAGGCGACGACAACGAGGACGAATACGGCAACAGCAACGACTTGAGCGAGGACGAAGTCACGCTCAATGCCACCAGCCATGCCGGCGAACTAAACGAAGCCAACAATCCGAGCAGCGAATTCGAGCCGCATTTAAATCAAGAAGAATTCGCCGATGGGCAAGGCGACTTAAGCACCAGCGGCACGGTGGAGTTTGATCAAAATGCCCCGGACTACGCCAATGAATTTAACGGCGATTACGACGACAGCAGCAATGGCAGTTTGTGGGATGAAAACGCAGCTAGTGGCGACGACGACAGTGAGTACAGGCCGCAAGAAACCTTGCAAATTAGCTTGCGCGCGCATTTGTTATCTCAGCTCAAACTCATGCCACTCTCCGAGCGCGATCAAACACTGGCGCTGCTTTTGGTAGACAGCATCAACGAGGACGGCTATTTAGAAGAATCGATAGCCAGCCTCATCGAGCAAATGCCGGCCGAATTGGAATTGGATGAACTGGAATTGCAAACGGCATTGCACCATATTCAACACCTAGATCCGATTGGGGTCGGTGCCCGTAGCTTGAGCGAATGCTTGTCCTTGCAACTGGCTGCCCTGCCTAATGACACGCCCTACTTAAGCCTAGCCAAGCTGACTGCGGAAAGCCATTTACCGGCCTTGGGTGCCCGCGATTTCGCTAAACTGCGCAAGGCCTTAGGCTGCGACGAAGCCAGCCTCAAAGGCGTGCAACAATTGATCTCCAGCCTCAACCCTAGACCGGGCAATGCCTTTAGCGTGATCGGTTCGGAGCAATACATACAGCATGAAGTGATCATCAAAAAAGTCAAAGGGGTGTGGCAGGCCAGCCTGAACGAAAGCGTCATTCCCAAGCTTAAAGTCAACCAACTGTATGCCGGCATCTTGAAGCGCAATCGAGACAGCTCCAACCAATATTTGCAAAGCCAACTGCAAGAAGCAAAATGGATGATAAAAAACATCCAACAACGCTTTGCTACCATTTTGCGCGTGGCACAAGCGATCACCGACAGGCAACGGAATTTCTTGGAATACGGTGAAGTCGCGATGCGCCCTATGGTCTTGCGTGAAATTGCTGAAGAACTGGAATTGCACGAATCGACCATCTCAAGGGTGACCAACAACAAATACATGCTGACACCACGCGGCGTGTTTGAACTCAAGTACTTCTTTGGCAGTTCGGTGGCCACCGACAGCGGCGGCACATGCTCAGCCACGGCCATACGCGCCTTAATCAAACAATTGGTCGAACAAGAAAACGTAAAAAAACCGTTTTCGGACAACCAAATAACCGATTTATTGGCCAAGCAAGGCATAGTGGTGGCGCGCCGCACCATCGCCAAATACCGTGAGTCGCTCAACATAGCCCCGGCCAGCTTAAGAAAAACCCTATAAATCCGCTGCCATTGCGCAAAAAATTAACGCAGCTAAGCCCGGCTGCTTTTTTAAAAACCCAGCAAAAAAAGGCGCGCCCACCCTAGCGCATCAGCCGGCTAACGGTGTAAACTGAAACTGTTCGGCAAGTGTTTAGTCTCGCTGAAAACGCCACCATTGCCGGTTTTTAGCAGGGTCGCTTTGCTGAATATTTTAATAAGGAGCAAGTCATGAATTTACAATTAACCGGCCTACATCTAGAAGTCACTCCTGCATTACGCGATTACGTCACCAGCAAATTAACCCGCATCAGCAATCACTTTGATCACGTGATTGATGTCAAAGTGACCATGAGTGTAGAAAAGCTTGCCCAAAAAGTAGAAGCCACTTTGCATGTGCCTGGCAACGATTTGCACGCGGCCTGCGAAGGTGAAAACATGTACAGCGCCATTGATATGCTGACCGACAAACTGGATCGCCAAGTGGTCAAACACAAAGAAAAACACGCCGACCACCATAAATCCCATGGCGCCGTTAAACACCAAACCATAGACACGGAAGATTTAAATTAGGCCCCTTTCGATTTAATTGACTAACGATCCAACTTTAATTACATGTCAAGTTTGGTGATTTCATGGCTCAAATAAACGTCGCCGAGCTATTCAAACAAACCCGCCGTAAGCTAAAAATGCAATGGGTAGCAGGGCTTAACGGCGGGTCCAACACCCTCACTAGCGAAACCGTCACCAAGCCTTCTTTGGCCTTGATCGGCCACTTAAATTTTGTGCACCCAAATCGGGTGCAAGTGCTAGGTTGCGCCGAGATGGATTACCTACGCAGCTTAAAAGCCAAAGAAGCCGCCTCGGCCATAGAAAATTTATTCTCCACCGATTTGGCCGTGGTCATCGTGGCCAACGGCGAAACCGTGCCGGACTCCTTAATGGAGGCCGCTAACAGCCATCAAACACCGCTCTTCACCTCGACGCTAAAGAGCCCTGTGCTGATGGACATCCTTAACCATTTTCTGGCGCATGCTGTGGCTGAATCGATCAGCCTGCACGGCGTATTCATGGAAGTGCAAGGCTTTGGCGCGCTGATTAAAGGCGAAGCCGCGATCGGTAAAAGCGAATTGGCACTGGAGCTCATTTCACGCGGT
>CAJBBQ010000140.1 GCA_903951385.1 uncultured Pseudomonadota bacterium | reverse complement strand
TGGCCTTAATGACGGCAGCGGCGGTATTGATTGTCACCTGCCCGTGTGCCCTCTCTCTTGCCACACCGGCAGCCATGCTAGCCAGCGCCAGTGCTTTTGTGAAACGCGGCATTTTAATTCGGCACTTGCAGGCCATAGAAAGCATAGACCAAATCGATACGGTCATTTTTGACAAAACTGGCACACTGACCGACAACCACATCGCCGTTAAATCGTTGAGCGTTAAAGCCGGCCTCAGTGAAGCGCAAGCCCTGGCCATGGCCTCGGCTTTGGCCAGCCAGTCCATGCACCCCATCGCCATGGCCGTGGCTTACGCCGCCAAGCAAAATCCACTGGCCAACGCGCTAAGCATAAGGCTGGAGCAAGTAGAAGAGCAGGTAGGCGCAGGCATGCAGGGCCGCATCGAGCAACGCCCATTAAAACTTGGCTCGGCCGCCTTTTGCGGTGTACATAGCGACCAAGTGCAAGCCCGCGACGAACGCTACCAACAGGTTTACCTGGCCGATGACAGCGGCTGGTTGGCCACGTTTAACTTACAAGAAGCCATCAAAGCCAACACAGCCCAGGCGATTGCCGCTTTGCAGCAAGCCCAGTTGGATGTGGAATTGCTCTCTGGTGACCAATGGCACACGGTAAAAAACACCGCCGCCCTGGTCGGCATCAAGGTGTTTCAAGCCGCTTGTAGCCCAAACGACAAATTGCAACGCTTGCAAGGCCTAAAACTGCAAGGTAATAAAGTCTTGATGGTGGGGGACGGCTTAAACGACGGGCCTATCTTAGCCAGCGCCCATGTCTCAATTGCCATGGGCAAAGGCGTGCCGCTAACGCTCGCGCATGCCGATTACGTTTTATTAAACGGCGACATCAGCGAGATACCGGCACTGATTAAACACGCCAAAAAAACCATGCGCATCATTAAGCAGAATATCGCGTGGGCAGTCATTTACAATGCCGTGTGCATCCCGCTGGCTTTCTTTGCTTGGTTAAGCCCTTGGCAAGCCGGCTTAGGCATGGCCACCAGCTCATTGATCGTGGTGCTTAACGCCTTGCGCTTAAGCCAATTTAGCCATTCCAGTGTTAATTCTTCTAAGGCCTAAGCATGGACATATTGTTTGTACTCATTCCCCTATCCGTCGTGCTGGCATTAGTGGTGCTGGCTGGTTTATGGTGGGCAGTCTACCGCGGCCAATTTGAAGACATAGAAGAAGAAGGCCGGCGTATTTTCGAAGAAGATAAAGAGTAAGGCCGACACCCATCCATGCAAACTGCTTTACTGTATAGCGCCCTAGTCATGGGCTTGGCCGGCGGCCCGCATTGCGTGGCCATGTGCGGGGCTGCCTGCACCGCTTTTACACAAGATGCCGATAAACCCTACGCCATAGGCTTATACCATTTAGGGCGTTTATGCGGCTATGCCTTATTGGGCGCCATCGCCACCTTTGCCATACAAAGCATAGCTTGGCTGTCCAACTACAGCGCGATCCTGCATCCCTTGTGGACCTTCTTTCACGTTTTGGTATTTTTCTGGGGGCTGTTATTGCTGATCTACGCCCGCCAACCCATCTGGGTAGACCAAGCTGGGCGTAGCATTTGGCGTCACGTGAAAAAACTTAGCAGGCTCAATGGCGGCTATTTCTACGTGGGCCTATTGTGGGCATTGATGCCTTGCGGTTTGCTCTACTCGGCCTTGATTATCGCCTCGTTTAATGGCAACCCATTGGGTGGCGCCCTCAGCATGGCGGCTTTTGCCTTGGGCTCGGGCATTGCCTTGTTTTTTGCGCCTTGGGCTTGGTTAAAACTCAAATCCAGCGTGGTGGAACCCTACGGTATGCGCCTAGCCGGCCTCATGTTAAGCGCCGCCAGCGCTTGGGCGATTTGGATGGCGCTCAGTCACAATAGCAAAGTCTGGTGTAATTAACTTACCAGGCTATCACGCGCAAACCCTCTTGCGCGGATTGCCATGCCAGGTAAACCTGCTTATCCCGATTCAGCAGTTGCGGG
>CAJBBQ010000139.1 GCA_903951385.1 uncultured Pseudomonadota bacterium | reverse complement strand
CGTAAGGCGGCTAATTTGCGCAATAGCAAGGCACTGGTCAATAAAGCCAGAAAAAATGCGGTGTTTGATATGGATATGTTCAACATAGTGTTAGAAATATAGTGGGTTTTAGTCGGTTTCGCAAGTAAAAAATGGCCGTCTCAGCGTTGCATGCACAGGCCTATTTTTTTAGCTTATCGCGTAGCCAAAGCAGGTAGCCGGACAGCGCGTAAGCTGCCATCAGAAAAAACAACACTTCCGGCGGGCTGTAGGATACCAAGACCATCAATAGCATGATGGCCAAAATCACAAAAAACGGCACACTGCGTTTTAGGTTGATGTCTTTACCGCTGTAATAGCGCAAATCGCTGACCATGGACGCACCAGCAAAAACAGTTAAGCCCCATGCCATCCATTTCCATTGCAAGATACCAAAGAACACGTCACGGCCACTGACCCCGTATTCGTATGAAACCCAAACAAAACCCGCCAACAAAGCAGCGGCACCGGGGCTGGGCAAGCCTTGGAAATAACGTTTATCTTGGTAATCGTCGTCCAATTTGGTGTTAAATCTGGCCAAGCGCAAGGCCGCGCAGGCGCAATACAAGAAAGCCGCCAACCAGCCTAATTTGCCTAAGGGCTTCAAGGCCCAGACATAGAGAATGAGCGCCGGTGCCACACCAAACGACACCATGTCGGACAAGCTGTCGTACTCGGCGCCAAAGGCACTTTGCGTGTTGGTCATGCGGGCCACGCGGCCATCCAAACCGTCCAACACCATGGCAATAAAAATGGCCATGGCGGCTTGTTCAAAATGGCCATTCATCGCTTGCACGATGGCAAAAAAGCCAGCAAATAGGGCGGCAGAGGTGAATAAATTCGGTAACAAATAAATGCCGCGCGCGCCCAAGCTTTGCCCACCGACAGCGCGTCGCTTAGGCTTTTCTACTGGTTTAATTGACTCGTTAACATCCGTCATGCAGGGTGACCCTGTGGTTAAAATAGAATTCAAGTATAGCAAACCCTGACTTGATAAAACAGGTTGCTGATTTTTATGCTTGAACAACGTCACTTGCGTGCATGCAAACCATGAGTTAGGGGTCGCCTTGTGATACTATCCCGCCCTGAAACTAAACCCATGTTAGCCATTTAATCGCAGCACACTGACACCATGCAATTTACCCTACACAAACAAGACGGGCTGGCTAGGCGCGGCACCGTCAGCCTAGCCCACGGCGAAGTGCAAACGCCGGCTTTCATGCCAGTTGGCACTTACGGCACGGTGAAAGCCATGTCGCCATTGGAGTTAAAAGAAATAGACGCGCACATAGTGTTGGGTAACACCTTTCACTTGTGGTTACGCCCTGGGCTGGATGTCATCGCGGCGCACGGTGGCTTGCATCAATTCATGGGCTGGGACGGCCCCATACTGACCGATTCCGGCGGCTTTCAAGTATGGAGCTTGGGTGCTTTACGCAAAATCAGTGAAGAAGGGGTGAAGTTTCGCTCGCCCATCAACGGTGACAGCTGCTTTTTAACGCCAGAAGAATCCATGCGCATACAAAAAGTATTGAATGCCGATATCGTCATGATTTTTGATGAATGCACGCCCTACCCCGCCACCGTCAAGCAAGCCGACGAATCCATGCAACTGTCTTTGCGTTGGGCTAAGCGCAGTAAAGCCGCCCACCAAGGCAACAGCAATGCGCTGTTTGGCATCATACAAGGTGGCATGTACGAGGACTTGCGTGACGTGTCTTTGGCCGGCTTAGTGGACATCGACTTTGACGGTTATGCCATAGGCGGCTTATCGGTGGGCGAACCCAAAGAAGACATGTTGCGTATCTTGGCGCACACCGCGCCAAAAATGCCTAGCAACAAACCACGCTACTTGATGGGCGTTGGCACGCCAGAAGACTTGGTGGCGGCTGTCAGCCAAGGCATAGACATGTTTGACTGCGTTATGCCTACTCGCAATGCCCGCAACGGTTGGCTGTTCACCCAATACGGCGACATTAAGATTAAAAATGCCGGCTACAAAAGCGACACCCAAGCCTTGGATGCCGATTGCGCCTGTTACACCTGCCAAAATTTTAGCCGGGCTTATTTGCACCACTTGCACAAAGTGGGCGAAATTTTGGGCTCACGCTTAAACACCATACACAATTTGCACTACTACCAAGTCTTGATGGCTGGCATGCGCAGCGCCATAGAATCGGGCGAATTCGAGGCGTTTAAGCGTGAATTTTACGCCAAACGCGCGAGCCTTTCCTAAGACGCCATGCCAGCAATTAGCGGCAGTCTGTGTTAAAATCGACAGCTTATTTTTACTAACCCTAGCAATTTATCAATGAGGTAATGAACGTGTTTATTTCCAATGCATACGCAGCAGGCGCCACTGGCAGCAACGAATTAATGAGCTTTTTGCCACTCATCGTCATTTTTGTTTTATTTTTCTTCATGATCATCCGCCCGCAAATGAAAGCCGCTAAAGAGCAGCGCGCCATGATCGCCGCCCTACAAAAAGGCGACGAAGTCATCACCAGCGGTGGCATAGTCGGCAAAATCAGCAAAGTGAGCGACGCCTTTGTCAGCGTTGAGATTGCCCCTAACACGGAAATTACCGTGCAAAAACAAGCCGTGCAAAGCGCCCTACCCAAAGGCACCATTAAGAGCCTGTAAATTAAGCTGCTAGACCCCAACCCCTTACTGACTAGAGCCAGACTATGAACCGCTATCCACTGTGGAAAAATGTTTTCGTTGCCATCGTTATATTGATAGGCTTGATTTATACCATTCCCAATTTTTTTGGTGAATCGCCTGCGGTACAAATCACCCCGGCCAAAAGCACCACCAAGCTAGATTCGGCGCTGCTCGGTCAAGTGGAAAGCGTGTTTCAGCAAGAAAACATCGCCTACGATGGCGTTTACTTGGATGCGCGTGGGGTTAAGGCTCGCTTCGCCAACACCGACACCCAAATCCGCGCTAAAGACGTGTTGCAGGCTAGATTAGGCAGCGATTACACCGTGGCCCTTAATCTGCTTTCGCGTTCACCGGATTGGCTACGCAGCGTAGGCGCCAAACCGATGTACTTGGGTTTGGACTTGCGCGGTGGCGTGCACTTCTTATTGCAAGTCGACATGAAAGCGGCGTTAAGCAAAGCCGCCGAGCGTTTTGTCGGTGATTTCCGCATTGCCTTACGTAAAGAGCGCATCTCTTACGTGGGCGTGAGCCGTGAGGGTGAAACGGTGCAAATCAACTTCAACGACGAAGCCGAGCTGATCAAAGCCAAAGCCGTTATAGGCAAAGAGTACCCTAACCTGACCTTGACGGAATCCTCTAACGGCAGCGAGCGTGTGCTAAAAGCCTCGCTTAATTTGGTTGAGCAAAAGCGCATCCAAGATTTCGCCATCAAGCAAAACATACAAACCCTGCACAATCGAATTAACGAGCTAGGCGTTGCCGAGCCCATCATTCAACAACAAGGTGCAGACCGCGTGGTCGTGCAATTGCCTGGGGTGCAAGACACGGCTAAAGCCAAAGACATATTGGGCCGCACCGCCACCTTGGAAATACGCCTAGTGGACGAAGAGAAAACCGACGCAGCCACCTTAGAAAAAGCTGCCAACGGCCAAGCCCCACTTGGCGACGACGTGTTTAAAGACCGCGATGGTCAACCGGTCTTGGTTAAAAAGAGCGTGGCATTAACCGGTGATTACATTACCGATGCCGGCCCAGGCGTGGACAGCCAATCCGGCAGAAACACCGTAAACGTAACCTTGGATGCGCGTGGCGCCAGAATCTTCCAGCAAGTGACGCGGGAAAACGTGGGCAAACGCTTGGCCATCTTGTTAATAGAAAAAGGCAGCACCGAGGTCATCACGGCGCCTACCATCAATGAAGAAATCGGCGGCGGTCGCGTGCAAATCTCCGGCATGGCCAATACCCAAGAAGCCACAGACATATCCTTGTTGCTTCGTGCCGGCGCTTTAGCTGCGCCCATGGACATCATAGAAGAGCGCACGGTTGGGCCTAGCATGGGTCAAGACAACATCAACCGCGGTATCCACTCTACCCTTTGGGGCTTTGCGGCGATTGCCGTCATGATGATGGTCTACTACATGGCCTTTGGTGCCGTATCGGTAGCCGCGCTGGCGATTAACTTACTGCTATTGGTGGCCATACTGTCCATGTTGCAAGCCACGCTCACCTTGCCTGGCTTGGCAGCGATTGCCTTGGCATTGGGTATGGCGATTGACGCCAACGTGCTGATCAACGAACGGGTGCGTGAAGAATTGCGCAATGGCAACACGCCGCAAGCCAGTATACACGCTGGTTACGACCGCGCCTGGGACACCATCCTAGACTCCAACGTGACCACCTTGATTGCCGGTTTGGCCTTGTTCATGTTCGGTACCGGCCCGATTAAAGGGTTTGCCGTGGTGCACGTGTTGGGCATCTTAACCTCGATGTTCAGTGCGGTATTGGTGTCTCGTGCCATGGTCAACTTCATGTACGGTTACCGCCGCAAATTAAGCAAATTATCCATCGGCCAAATTTTCCGAGCTTAAGGCCTTAGCTTCAATTTTTTAGAGTAAAAAATTATGGAATTATTTAGAATCAAGAACGACATTCCCTTCATGAGCTACGGCCGTTTAACGACGGCCATCTCCTTGATTACGTTCGTGCTAGCCGTGGTGTTTTTAGTCACACGCGGTTTGAATTTTGGCGTGGACTTCACCGGCGGCACCATCATGGAAGTGAACTACCCGCAAGCCGCCAACTTAGAAAGCGTGCGCAAAGCGGTCGACAGCATAGGCCTCAAAGAAGCCACCGTGCAAAACTTTGGTTCCAGTCACGATGTGTTAATCCGCTTGCCCGTTAAAGCCGGCGTATCGGTATCGCAATTGTCCGAACAAGTTAAAACCGCTCTGGTGACTGCCGACCCGAAAGCAGAAGTGCGCCGTGTCGAATCCGTCGGCGCGCAAGTGGGCGACGAGCTGTATGAAAACGGCGGCCTAGCCCTATTCTTTGTCAGCTTAGGCATAGTCTTGTACTTGTGGTTACGATTTGAATGGCGTTTTGCCGTGGCCGCTATCATCGCCAACATG
>CAJBBQ010000138.1 GCA_903951385.1 uncultured Pseudomonadota bacterium | reverse complement strand
ACTGCTGGCGCTGCCGGCTGCGCCATGCCTAAGGTTTTAACTAAGGCGGCCACTTGCTCGCTCTGCGCCCAACCCTCTTCCACCAGTTGCTTGGCCACTTTACGTGCGCTGCTGGAAATGGCATCCAACTCTAATTCCGTTAGCCCCTGCTGGGTTTGCAGTGCCACTAGCACGCGACGCAAAACGGTTTGCCTGGCCGGCAACTGCGCCACATCGACTTGACTGCCTAAAGGCGTTATTACGTAGCGGTATTGTTTACGCGATACCGCTGGCGCTATTTGCCGCATACGGGCAGGCAAACAAGATAGCAAGGCTTGGCCGTAAGGGTAGTGGTAATAGTCGGCGCTGAATTTTAATAAGCTTAAGGCTTCGCTATCCAAGGCCGGCTCGTCATTAAACACTCGCGTCACGGCCTTGAGTTTATCTATGGCAAACTCACTCTCATTGGCCATGCCAACGACGATGCCAATTTGGCTGCGTCGACCAAACGGCACCAGCACACGCTGGCCTATTTGCACGGCTTCGCCATTGCTCAAATAATCGAAAAGTCGATCAAGCGGCAAATCTAAGGCAATTTTTAATATGGCTTTTGGCAATTTATATTCTGGATGATTAATCAGTGGCTAGGCAATTCTTAGCTTATTCAAGACACATGATAAAAACACGCGGCTAGTAGGTTAAAATAATGTTCTTAAATTATTAACGTTAAGACCATATTAGTTTGAAAGCACATCTTACCCAATTACTGGCCACTGCCGCAAAAACTATTGCGCCCGACACTGCAGATTTAAGCATATTACTAGAGCGCCCTAAATCAGCCGAGCACGGCGATTTTGCCACCAACCTTGCCTTGGTGCTGGCCAAACCACTAAAACAAAATCCACGTGCCATTGCCACCCAACTGATTGCAGCCTTACCCAGCAGCGACTTCATTGCTAAAACCGAAATAGCCGGTGCCGGTTTTATTAATTTCTTTTTAAATGCCCAATCTCAGCAACAAGTCGTTAAAACCATCCTAAGCGCAGGCGCACAATACGGGCGTAACGCGAACGGCCAAAAACAAAAAGTCCAGGTGGAATTTGTCTCGGCCAACCCAACCGGTCCATTGCATGTTGGTCACGGTCGTGGCGCAGCAGTAGGGGATTGCCTAGCGCGATTACTGGACGCAAACGGTTGGGACGTCACCCGTGAGTTTTATTATAACGACGCCGGTGCACAAATAGACAACCTTACCATCTCGGTTTTAGCGCGTTGCAAAGGCATCGCCACCGACGACGCCCGCTTTCCTGAAAATGGCTACCGCGGTGAATACATCGCCGACATAGCGGCCGCCTTTTTGGCGAAACAAACCGTGGTGGCGGACGACATGCAAGTGACCGCCAGCGGCGACATCAACGACGAAACCGCGGTACGCCATTTTGCCGTGGCCTACTTAAGGCACGAGCAAGATTTGGATTTAACTGCCTTTCAAATCAAATTCGATGTGTTCTCTTTAGAAAGCGCACTGTATGCCGAGGGCAAGGTTGAGCAAACCGTGCAAGCCCTAATTAATAGCGGCCACACCTATGAAAAAGACAACGCGCTGTGGTTAAAAACCACTGCTTTTGGCGACGATAAAGACCGCGTCATGCGCAAAAGCGAAGGCGGCTACACTTACTTTGTGCCCGACGTGGCTTACCATGCCGAAAAATGGCGCCGTGGTTTTGTGCGGGTGATTAACGAGCAAGGTGCCGATCACCACAGCACCATCACGCGCGTACGAGCTGGTTTGCAAGCCTTGAACGCGGGCATTCCTGCCGGCTGGCCGGACTACGTGTTACACCAAATGGTGACGGTCATGCGCGCTGGCGAAGAAGTGAAGCTGTCTAAACGTGCTGGCAGCTACGTCACCTTACGCGACCTAATAGAAGAAGTAGGTTGCGATGCCACACGCTATTTCTTAGCAGCACGGCGCTCGGATTCGCAATTGGTGTTTGATATCGATTTAGCCCGTGCCCAAACTAACGACAACCCGGTGTTTTACATCCAGTACGCGCACGCGCGTATTTGCAGTGTGTTAACGCAATGGGGTGGCCAGTTGGCCGATTTGCAGCAGGGCGACTTAAGCCCGCTGACGCAGGCGCATGAAATTGCCTTGATGCAAAGACTAAGCAGCTACCCTGAAACGGTGGCCGATGCGGCAAGCGATTTAGCCCCCCACACCATCGCTAATTATTTAAAAGAATTGGCCAGTGAATTGCACAGCTATTACAACGAATATAAGTTTTTAATTGAAGATGAAGCAGTTAAAATAGCCCGCTTAAGTTTAATTGCGGCGACCCAACAAGTGCTTAAAAATGGCTTGTATTTACTTGGCGTCAGCGCCCCAGAAAAGATGTAAGGATTAGAGTGAATGATGAGTAGAGATTACAAACCCAGCCCCGAGCGTTCAAAAAACACCAGCAAAGGCAACCCGCTTTTTACTGGATTGCTGATAGGCATACTCATGGGTGTAGCGGCTTCATTAGGCGTGGTCATGTTTATTAAAGGCGGTGAAAGCCCTTTTGCCCAACAAACCAGCAACGAAATCACCAAATCCGTGTCTGAGAAAATGCAAGACCAAGCCATAGCGGATCAGGCCAATGCCGATGCGGCCGCTGAAACCGGTCCCGATGGCACACAAAACCGCTTTGATTTTTACACCATATTGCCTGGCAGTGAGAGCAAAGTAAGCGCAGAAGAAGAAATTAAAATTAAGGATGACGCACCGGAACCGGCCCTGCAAATTAGTTATTACTTGCAAGTCGGCGCTTTTCAAACCGGCGAGGAAGCCGACAACATGAAAGCAAAATTAGCCTTGCAAGGTTTTGAAGCCGTGGTGCAAACGGCTACCACTGCCGACAAAGCCATATGGCATCGCGTGCGGGTTGGGCCACTGACGAATTTAGATCAAATCAATAAAACAAAAAATGATTTGCTTAAAAATGGCTTCAAAGCCGATTTAATTAAAGTGAATCTGGATAACCAATAATACGACGTAGCAAAATTTAGACTCAGGAAAAGGAATCAAATCATGAAAAAATTGTTGAGCGCATTGCTGTTTTTAGCCTCCTTCCAAGTGTTGGCTGCCGACCCACAAATCGGCAGGGAATTCGATAAAACCCTGCAAATCATCCCTACCGACAACCCCAGTAAAATTGAAGTGACCGAGGTATTTTGGTACGGCTGCATCCACTGCTACCAAATGGACCCCTTGCTGAACGACTGGGTAAAAAAATTACCTGCGGACGTCACGTTTAGACGCATGCCTGGTTTACCCCAACCTACTTGGGCGCCTATGGCAAAAGCCTTTTATGCCATGGAAGACCTAAAGCTAACGGACAAATTACACGGCGCATTGTTTGATGCCGTCAACAAAGAGAAATCGCTTAATCCTACTAACGAAGCCGCAGCGATAGATTGGATCACTAAGAAAAGTGGTTTGGATAAAGCCAAGGTAGAAGCCTCATTTAAATCCTTCTCAATGAACAGCAAGCTTAACCAAGCTGCCCAATATTTCCGGGCAACCGGTGCAACCGGCGTACCTAGCTTAATCATAGACGGTCGCTTTATTACCTCCAGCACCATGGCCGGTGGTAACCCTGCGGCGCTTAAAACAGCCGATTACATCATCAATAATTTACGTGCGGATAAGGCCAACGCCGTAAAAAAATAAGCGCATGGTAAGCAATTAAAACCGTTTTTACCTAGGCGTAAAAACGGTTTTTTTATGGCCATGTTTAATGAAATCGGCTTTACATTTTTAAAAGGCAGACCCGCATGAATGTATTTATTACCGGCGCATCCAGTGGCATCGGTGCCGCACTAGCAAGCGCTTACGCTAGCCAGTATAAAAATGAAGAATTGAATATAGGCTTGGCCGCTAGGCGTAGTGAGCACTTACAAAATTTAAAAGTATTGCTAGAAACGCAGCCCAATATACGCTGTCATAGCTACCCATTGGATGTGCGCGACCACCAGGCCTTGGCCCTAGCGGCTGGCGATTTTATTATGCATGCGGGTGCGCCAAATGTAGTGATCGCTTGTGCCGGTGTAAGCCGCGGCACCTTAACCGAACACCAGGAAGACATCGCCGCTTTTCAGGCAGTGATGGACATCAATGTGATGGGCATGGTGCACACCTTTCAACCCTTCATCACGGCCATGCGCGAAGCAGGTGGCGGACAGTTAGTCGGCATAGCCAGTGTCGCTGGCATACGAGGCTTACCCGGTGCCGGCGCATACAGCGCCAGTAAAGCGGCCGCCATCAGTTACTTGGAAAGCTTGCGGGTAGAAATGGCCCCCAGCAATATCGCCGTCACCACTATCGCGCCTGGCTACATCCGCACACCAATGACGGATGTGAACACCTACAGCATGCCTTTTTTAATGGATGCCGATATCGCTGCGCAAAAGTTTATAAAAGCCATAGCAGGCAAACGGCGCTTTGTCGTTATTCCATGGCAAATGGGCTGGCTAGGCCGAATAATGAAATTCATCCCGCCAGTAATATGGGATTGGGCCATGAAAAAAGCCCCGTATAAACCGAGGCTGGATTGGGATTGGTTGTAATAGCGTAAAACTCATTTCACCACAGAGGCACGGAGACACAGAGAAAATCCCGACCTACGTTCAAGTTTTTGACCTTCTCTGTGTCTCCGTGCCTCTGTGGTAAAGATTGAGCATTTAACGAGTAATCGGTTTGTAGCGCAAACGTTTCGGTTTAGCGCCTTTGGCGCCGGACTTGCCGCAGCTCTCTGCGGCATAGTGACGGCGGACATGCC
This sequence comes from uncultured Pseudomonadota bacterium, assembly GCA_903951385.1. Classification (GTDB taxonomy): domain Bacteria; phylum Pseudomonadota; class Gammaproteobacteria; order Burkholderiales; family Methylophilaceae; genus Methylotenera; species Methylotenera hypolimnetica. The sequence goes on along the minus strand of CAJBBQ010000138.1, from coordinate 32,719 downwards.
CGCACGGGTACAGAAGGCGTTCTGATTTAACTTGAGCTTTTTATTCACTACCGAGTAATGGGTTTGTAGCGCAAACGTTTCGGTTTAGCGCCTTCTTCACCCAAGCGCTTGCGTTTATCGGCTTCGTATTCTTGGTAATTGCCGTTAAAGAAGGTCCATTGTGAATCGCCTTCTGCGGCTAAAATATGCGTGGCAATGCGATCCAGGAACCACCTGTCATGCGATATCACCAGCACGCATCCAGCAAACTCCAACAAGGCATCTTCTAGTGCACGCAAGGTTTCCACGTCCAAGTCATTGGATGGCTCATCGAGCAACAAGACATTGCCGCCAGAAATTAGGGTTTTGGCCAGATGCAAACGGCCACGCTCACCACCGGAAAGTTGCCCAACGATTTTTTGTTGGTCGCCGCCTTTAAAATTAAAGCGGCCTATGTAGGCGCGCGATGGCGTTTCATAACGACCGACCGTTAAGATGTCTGAGCCTCCGGATATTTCATCGAACACGGTTTTAGCATCGCTTAAGGCGTCGCGACTTTGATCGACGTAAGCCATTTTTACCGTGCCGCCTATTTTCACTTCGCCGCTGTCTGGCTGTTCTTTACCGGTAATCATTTTAAACAAGGTGGATTTACCCGCGCCGTTAGGGCCTATGATGCCGACAATGGCACCGGCTGGCACGCTAAAGCTCAGGTTGTCCATCAACAGACGGTCTTTAAAGGCTTTGCTTACGCCATTGAATTCGATGACTTGGTCACCCAAACGCTCGCCCGCCGGGATGAAAATCTCCTGTGTTTCATTGCGTTTTTGGTATTCCGCGTTAGCCATTTCCTCATAACGGGCTAAGCGTGATTTACTCTTGGCTTGACGCGCTTTAGGATTTTGGCGCACCCATTCCAACTCGGTATTAAGGGCTTTACGACGGGACGATTCTTGCGATTCTTCCAAGGCCAAACGCGCTTGTTTTTGATCCAACCAACTCGAGTAATTGCCTTTCCAGGGGATGCCGTGGCCACGGTCTAATTCCAATATCCATTCGGCCGCGTTATCCAAGAAATACCTATCGTGTGTCACCGCCACCACCGTGCCTGGAAAGCGCACTAAGAATTGTTCTAGCCATTCCACCGATTCCGCATCCAAATGGTTGGTGGGCTCATCCAACAACAACATGTCGGGTTTAGACAGCAGCAATTTGCACAAGGCCACACGGCGTTTTTCACCGCCGGATAAGGGGCCTATTTTTGCATCCCAAGGCGGTAAACGCAGCGCATCGGCGGCAATATCGAGTTGCGTACTTAAGTCGCTACCACTGGCAGCAATGATGTTTTCCCACTTAGCTTGCTCTTCCGCGAGCTTATCAAAATCGGCATCCGGTTCGGCATAAGCGGCGTACACCGCTTCTAACTTGGCCTGTGCTTCCATCACCTCGCCCATGCCGGACTCCACTTCTTCACGCACGGTTTTATCGGCATCCAATTGCGGCTCTTGTGGCAAATAGCCTATGCTCATATTCGGCTGCCATTGCACCTCACCCTCAAACTCTTTGTCCACCCCGGCCATAATGCGCAACACGGTGGATTTACCCGAGCCATTTAAACCAAGCAAGCCTATCTTAGCGCCAGGGAAAAAAGACAAGGAAATGTCTTTGATGATGGTCTTTTTGGGCGGGACTATTTTGCTCACACGGAGCATGGACATTACGTATTGAGCCATGGTGTTCTTGTGTTAATTTAAAAAATGACAGCTTAACAGAAAGCCAGCTGACGTGCTCATCGCCCATAATGGGCCGCGTGCGAAAGCGACAAACTGGGTATAATGCGGCAACCACAAAAGGTGCTCGCTATGGCAATCAAATCCACTATTTATAAAATCGATCTGCAAGTCTCCGACATGGATCGCCATTATTACCAGCAACACAATTTAACGCTGGCCAAACACCCGTCCGAAACCGATGAGCGGGTCATGGTCAGGCTGCTGGCGTTTGCCCTTTACGCTAACGAAGCCTTAATTTTTGGTAAGGGCTTGAGTGACGAAGAGGAACCGGATTTATGGCAAAAAGACCTGACCGGTGCGATAGATTTATGGATAGACGTGGGCTTGCCCTCTGAACGCGACATACGCAAAGCAGCAGGGCGGTCAAAGCAAGTGGTGGTAGTGCTATACGGCGGGCGCGTGGCCGATATGTGGTGGGCCAGCAACAGCAAGGCCTTACTCAAAACCAACAACCTAACGGTGATTAATTTACCCGAAACCAAAGAGCTGGCCGCCATCGCTCAAAGAGGATTAAACATCAGCTGCACCCTACAAGACGGTCAAATCATGCTAGGCCATGACGATGGCAGCTTGGATATCGTGCCGGTGATACTGAAGTCCGCCAGTAGCTACTAAACGCTATTCGACTGAGTTTCGTATACTTTTCCATGTTTTGATTAAGTATAGGAAACTTATTCGACTGTCACGCTCTTGGCCAGGTTTCTTGGTTTATCCACGTCGGTGCCTTTTAACAAAGCCGCATGGTAAGCCAAAATTTGCACGGGGATGGTGTGCAAAATAGGCGAGAGCAGGCCGACATGACGCGGTGTGCGTATGACGTGCACCCCAGCAGATTCAACAAAATGGCTGTCCGCGTCGGCGAACACAAACAGTTCACCGCCTCGCGCGTGCACTTCTTGCATATTCGATTTTACTTTTTCTAGCAAATCGTCATTGGGTGCAATCACCACCACCGGCATGCTGCTGTCTACCAAGGCCAATGGGCCGTGTTTGAGTTCACCGGCAGGGTAAGCCTCGGCATGGATATAGGAGATCTCCTTGAGCTTTAGCGCCCCCTCCAACGCGATGGGGTAATGTATGCCTCGGCCTAAAAACAATGCATGCTGTTTATCGGCAAAGCGTTTGGCCCATTCGCGAATTTGCGGCTCTAAATTTAAGGCGTGTTGCACACTGCCGGCTAATTGGCGCAATGCGCTTAAATGGGTTTGCTCGGCTTGCCTATCGAGCAGACCGCGTTGCTTGGCTAAGGTGGCGGCCAAAGTAAAAAGCGCCACCAACTGCGTGGTGAAGGCTTTGGTGGAAGCCACGCCAATTTCCGCTCCGGCACGGGTATAAAAAACCAATTGCGACGCGCGTGGTATGGCACTTTCTTGCACGTTGCAAATGGCCAGCGTTAAATTTTGGCCCAAGGATTTGGCGTGCTTTAAGGCTTCCATGGTGTCCAAGGTTTCACCGGATTGGGAAATGGTCACGATCAACTGCTTAGGGTTGGGCACGGATACGCGGTAGCGGTATTCGCTGGCAATTTCCACGTTGGTGGGCAATTTGGCCAAGCTCTCTAACCAGTATTTAGCGGTTAATGCCGCGTAGTAGCTGGTGCCGGCGGCCAAGATTAGGATGCTGTCGATCTGCTGAAAAACCGCTTCAGCCTGATCGCCAAACAAGGCAGCAGAAAATTGATTGTCGTCTATTAAGGCTTCTATGGTATCGGTCAGGGCGCGGGGTTGCTCGTGTATTTCTTTTTGCATGAAGTGCGCATAAGGGCCCAATTCCATGCTGGCCAGGGAGACGTCGCTTAAATGCACTTTACGTTGCACCGCTAGTCCATCGCGACCAAGTATGGCTACACCGTCTAGTCGTATGTCTGCCACGTCACCGTCTTCCAAATAAATCACTTTGCGTGTAACGGATAACACCGCCGACACATCGGATGCGATGAAATTTTCACCCTCGCCCAAGCCTATTAACAGCGGGCAACCCAAGCGTGCGGTAATCATGTGCTCGGGTTCTTTTACCGAAACCACGCTAATGGCAAACGCGCCGGTGAGCTCGGCCACGGCTTTTTGCGTAGCGGCTAATAGGGTTAATGTTTGATGGTAATAGTGAATTAAATGGGCAATGACTTCGGTGTCGGTTTGCGAGGTGAATTCGTAACCCAAGGTTTTTAATCGAGCGCGCTGTTCATCGTGATTTTCTATGATGCCGTTATGCACCACGGCAATTTGCTCTTTTGATACGTGCGGATGGGCATTGCTTTCTGTGACGCCACCGTGCGTGGCCCAGCGGGTATGGCCTATGCCGACGTGGCCAGTTATTTTTGTGGCTTCGGCTTTCTCTGTCATGGCCGCCACACGGCCAACGGCACGCACGCGCTCTATACCATGGCTATTTAGGACGGCTATGCCGGCCGAATCGTAGCCGCGGTACTCAAGCCGACTTAAGCCTTCAATTAAGGTGGGGACCACGCTTCTGTTTGCTACTGCACCTACAATGCCACACATGGGTTATCTCTACTTTTTAATTTTTACTGGGCGTTTCCAGCCCGCTATGGATTTTTGATCTTTGGCTCGACAAAAAGTCAGTTGACCTGCCGGTGCGTCTTTGGTGATGGTGGAGCCGGCGGCGATAGTCGCGCCCTTGGCCAGGGTAACCGGGGCCACCAACTGCGTATCGGATCCGATGAACACGTCGTCTTCTATGACGGTTCTAAATTTGTTGGCACCGTCGTAATTGCAGGTAATGGTACCTGCGCCCACGTTAACAGTTTTACCCACGGTGGCATCGCCCACGTAGCTTAGGTGATTGATTTTGCTGGCGCTGTCTACTTGCGCATTTTTTAATTCAACAAAGTTACCAACATGGGTATGATCGGCCAGAGTAGTGCCCGGTCTAATACGAGCAAACGGCCCTAGGTGAGCTTCTTCGCCTATTTGCGCGTCGTCTATATGGGTGAAGGCAGCAATCTGGGTACCGGCGGCAATCACGGCGTTTTTAATCACGCAATTGGGTGCTATTTTTACCCTATCACCCAATACCACCTGACCTTCAAACAGGCAATTGACATCAATTTGCACGTCGCGACCGCATTGTAGATCGCCGCGCACGTCGATGCGATTGGGGTCTTTTAGGGTCACGCCTTGCTGTAATAATTGCTCCGCATAACGCTGCTGGTATACCCGCTCTATCTGCGCTAAATCACTTTTAGCGTTGATGCCGGTTACCGACCATTCGTCCTCAGTGATTTCTGCTACGACAGCCACGCCTTGTTTAACTGCCATCGCGACGATATCGGTTAAGTAGTATTCGCCCTGGGCATTGTTGTTGCTGAGCCTGGCTAGCCATTGCACCAATAGGCTATTGGGCATGGCCATCATGCCGGTGTTCACTTCTTTGATTTGTCGCTGCGCTTCAGTGGCATCTTTATGCTCCACAATCGCCGCAACGTTTGCCTGGCCATCTCTTACTATGCGGCCATAACCGCTTGGATCGTCTTTGATGAAGGATAGGATGGCCAACGTATCCGCGGCTTTAGTAATTAATTTCTCGCAATCGCGACTGGCGACCAAGGGCACATCGCCCAATAAAATTAGCGTGGTGGCGCCCTCTTCAAGATGTGGCAGCGCTTGTTGCACGGCATGGCCGGTGCCTAATTGCTCAGCCTGCTTAACCCATACTATGGGTTCACCTTCAAACTGTGTTTTCACTGTCTCGCCACCGTAGCCGTAGACCACAATAATTTTGCTAGGCTGTAATGCTTTAGCCGCCGCCAAGACGTGGCCTAATATTGGCTTAGCGCCCACTTCATGCAAGACTTTGGGTAGATCGGAATGCATGCGCGTGCCTTTTCCGGCCGCGAGTATGACTATATTTAGATTAGGCATTTTTGAAATTGAGGCTTAACTGCCGTTAATTTTTATAAGCAAAGTATAACAAAAAAGGCAGCCTAAGCTGCCTTTTTTGCGGTTAGTGCAGACGCCTAACAACTAGTGCGTTGTTTTACGTAAGCGCTCTATGGCTTGAATTTGCGCAACGGCCTCAGACAATTCTGCCTGTGCTTTTGCGTAATCCATATCCGAACCACGGTTTTTCATCGCTTCTTCCGCTGCTGCTTTAGCGGCAATGGCTTTGGCTTCATCTAGATCGTGACCACGTACCGCTGTATCAGCTAGCACGGTGATCAAACCCGGTTGCACTTCCAATAAACCGCCGGATAGAAAGATCAGGGTTTCTTCAGCGCTATCAGCGGTTTTAATGCGCAAGGCACCCGGTTTAATGCTGGTCACCATGGGCGCGTGATTTGGGTAGATACCCACTTCACCCGCACTGGCTGGCACCACAATAAACTCAGCCTCACCAGCAAAAATGCTCGCTTCTGCACTGACTACATCGATATGAACAGTATTTGCCATCTTTTTTCCTTAACCATTAACTAAATATAAAGTCTAATGACCGTCAATTAGTTAAGTGTTTTTGCTTTTTCTACTGCTTCTTCAATGCCGCCCACCATGTAGAAGGCTTGCTCAGGTAGGTGATCGTACTCACCAGCCACAATCGCTTTAAAGCCTTTGATGGTTTCTTTCAATGGCACGTATTTACCAGGTGCGCCAGTAAACACTTCAGCAACGTGGAATGGTTGTGACAAGAAACGTTGGATTTTACGTGCACGACCAACAGCTAATTTATCTTCTGGTGACAACTCGTCCATACCCAAAATCGCAATGATGTCGCGTAATTCTTTATAGCGTTGCAATGTTTGTTGTACGCTACGTGCAACGCTATAGTGCTCTTCACCAACAACCAATGGGTCTAGCTGACGTGATGTTGAATCCAATGGATCCACCGCTGGGTAAATACCCAATGAAGCAATATCACGAGACAACACAACGGTTGAGTCCAAATGTTGGAAAGTCGTGGCTGGTGACGGGTCAGTCAAGTCATCGGCAGGCACGTAAACCGCTTGGATAGAGGTAATAGAACCGGTTTTAGTTGAGGTAATACGCTCTTGTAAGCGGCCCATTTCATCGGCCAAGGTTGGTTGGTAACCCACGGCTGAAGGCATACGGCCTAACAAGGCAGACACTTCGGTACCGGCTAAAGTATAGCGGTAGATGTTGTCAACAAAGAACAACACATCACGACCTTCGTCACGGAATTTTTCCGCCATGGTTAGGCCAGATAAGGCCACGCGTAAACGGTTGCCTGGTGGTTCGTTCATTTGACCGAACACCATGGCTACTTTAGATTCTTTCATGTCGTCTAGTTTAATCACGCCTGCTTCTGCCATCTCGTGGTAGAAATCGTTACCTTCACGAGTACGCTCACCCACACCGGCAAATACAGATAAACCTGAGTGCTGTTTAGCAATGTTGTTAATCAATTCCAACATGTTCACGGTTTTGCCCACACCGGCACCACCGAACAGACCCACTTTACCGCCTTTAGCAAACGGGCAAACCAAGTCAATCACTTTAATGCCTGTTTCTAGCAAGTCTACTGAAGGAGAAAGCTCTTCAAAGCTTGGTGCTTTTTGATGGATAGAACGACGCTCATCGCAATCAATTGGACCCGCTTCATCGATAGGACGGCCTAGCACGTCCATGATGCGGCCCAAAGTACCCACGCCTACTGGCACAGTAATTTGATTGCCGGTTGATTTAAACGCTGTACCACGTGCAAGACCATCAGAAGAGCCCATGGCAATGGTACGTACAATGCCGTCACCTAATTGCTGTTGCACTTCTAATGTCAAGCCGGCTTCCGCTTGGCTTGATGCATCGTCAATAATCAATGCTTCGAATACTTTTGGCATTTGATCGCGTGGAAATTCAACGTCAACCACCGCACCAATACATTGGACTACTTTACCTACGCTTACTTGATTTGCTTTTGCCATTTTGTTTCCTAACTTCATTTTAGTCAGATTTAATTAAATTCGTTCTTAATACTACTTAGCTATTACTAAGCTTATTGACCTTAGTCTTTAAGCTACTGCTGCTGCACCACCCACAATTTCTGAAATCTCTTTAGTAATCGCGGCTTGACGCGCTTTGTTATAAACCAATTTCAATTCGCCAATTACGTTTTTCGCGTTATCCGAGGCCGACTTCATCGCCACCATACGAGACGATTGCTCTGAAGCCATGTTTTCCGCGACGGCGTTGTAAACCAATGATTCAACGTAACGCATCATTAATTGATCCACCACCGGTTTTGCTTCTGGCTCATAGATGTAATCCCAATGGCCTTTAGGGCTACCAAGTTGCTCGCCACTTAATGGTAACAATTGTTCCATCACTGGCTCTTGCTTCATGGTATTAATAAACTTGGTGTAGCTGATGTAAAGCTGATCAATTTCACCGGCTTCGTATGCATCCAACATGACCTTAATGGTACCGATCAATGTTTCTAAATGCGGCACGTCACCCAAACCTGTTATGTGCGATTTAACATTCGCACCAACACGGTTCATGAAACCAAATCCTTTGTTGCCAATCGCACTGACCGATATGGCCTTACCGTCTGCTTCCCAGCTTTTCATTTGGTTAATCGACAAACGCAGCATGTTGGTGTTTAAACCGCCGCACAAACCCTTGTCTGAACTGACCACAATCAGGCCTATGTTTTTAACCACATCACGCTTAACTAAGTAAGGGTGTTTGTACTCTGGATTAGCAAACGATAAATGCGCAGCTACGTTACGAATTTTTTCGGCATACGGACGGCTAGCACGCATTCTGTCCTGCGCTTTACGCATTTTAGAAGCGGCCACCATTTCCATCGCCTTGGTGATCTTACGTGTATTTTCTACACTTTTGATCTTGGTTCTAATCTCTTTACTACCAGCCATTTTTAGTCCTAATAGTTAGGTATTAGTATGCATTGGTTGCTTTGAAGTCCTGAATTGCGGCTTCAACAGCTTTTTCGTTATCACCGGCTAAGTCTTTGCTGGATTCAATACCGGCCATTAATTTGGCGTATTTAGAAGCCATGAAGCCGTGCAATGCATTTTCAAAGGCCAATACTTTATTGGTAGGCACGTCATCAAAATAGCCTTTATTAGCAGCTAATAGGGTGATGGCCATATTAGATACGCTTAATGGGGCATATTGAGCTTGCTTCATCAACTCAGTAAACATACGACCGCGATCCAATTGTTTACGTGTCGCTTCATCCAAATCGGAAGCGAACTGCGCAAACGCAGCCAATTCACGGTATTGAGCTAGCGCTAAACGCACGCCGCCGCCTAGTTTTTTGATGACTTTAGTTTGCGCTGCACCACCCACGCGAGACACTGAAATACCAGCGTTGATCGCAGGACGAATACCGGCGTTGAACAAGTCGGTTTCCAAGAAGATTTGACCATCGGTAATCGAGATCACGTTCGTTGGAACGAAAGCTGACACGTCACCGGCTGCCGTTTCAATAACTGGCAATGCGGTTAATGAGCCTGTTTTGCCTTTAACGGCACCGTTGGTGAATTTCTCTACGTACTCTTCGTTAACACGAGCAGCGCGCTCTAATAAACGTGAGTGAATGTAGAACACGTCACCTGGGTAAGCTTCACGACCTGGTGGACGACGTAATAACAAGGAAATTTGACGGTAAGCAATCGCTTGTTTAGTCAAATCATCGTAAACGATTAATGCATCTTCACCGCGATCACGGAAATACTCGCCCATGGTACAACCGGCATACGGTGCTAGGAATTGCAACGCGGCTGAGTCAGACGCTGCGGCTGCTACCACTATGGTGTAAGCCATGGCGCCATTTTCTTCTAATTTACGCACCACGTTAGCAATGGTGGAGGCTTTCTGACCAATCGCGACGTAGATACAGGTCATGTTTTGACCTTTTTGATTGATGATGGCATCAATCGCTACTGCAGTTTTACCTGTTTGACGGTCACCAATAATCAATTCACGTTGACCACGGCCAACTGGCACCATGGAGTCCACGGATTTAAGACCGGTTTGCACGGGTTGTGAAACAGATTTACGGGCAATCACACCTGGGGCCACTTTTTCAATTTTGTCCGTCATTTTTGCATTGACTGGACCTTTACCATCGATAGGCTGACCTAATGCATTCACTACACGGCCGATTAACTCAGGACCGACTGGCACTTCTAAAATACGGCCGGTACATTTACAAATGTCACCTTCGGTAATGTGTTCGTAGTCACCTAAAACCACGGCACCCACTGAGTCACGCTCTAAGTTTAGCGCTAGACCAAAGGTGTTGCCTGGGAATTCGATCATCTCGCCGGCCATCACGTTGGATAGGCCGTGAATACGAACAATACCGTCGGTTACTGAAATGACGGTACCTTGTGTACGGGCTTCAGCTGAAGTAGAAAAATTTTCTAATCTGCTTTTAATCAGCTCACTGATTTCTGATGTAGATAACTGCATTGTGGCTCCTAATGTATTCTTTGCCTAAAATGTTCTGTCGCTTATGCTGAAAGGGTATAAGCTAAATTTTGTAACTGATTTTTGACGGATGCGTCTATCACGGTATCGCCAACAATAATTTTAATGCCGCCTATGAGTTCTGAATCCACTGAAACATTGGCTTCTATTTTTTTACCAAACTTCACTTCTAAACGTTTTACTAAATCTTTCACTTCTGCAGCACTGGGTTTGGATGCGGCAATAATTTCCGCTTCCAAGCTACCCTCATCCAAGGCTTTGAGTTCTTCGAAAGCATAGCTAATTGCCGGCAATACAGACAGGCGGCGGTATTCCACCAACACCTTGATTAAGTTTTGACCGTATTCATTTAGCTTATCGCCGCACACTTTTAAGAATGCGGCTTGCAGTTCGCTGCTGACTACTTTTGGATCTTGTATGTAAGCTTGCATCTGCGCGTCATTGGAGACGGCCGCTGCAAAACCTAACATTTCAGACCATTTAGCCAAGGCCTTTTGCTGCTTAGCAAGATTGAATGCGGCTACCGCGTAAGGCCTTGCAATGGTTGATATCTCAGCCATGCTTATAGCTCCGCAGCCAGTTTAGCCAACATGTCGCTGTGTGCACTTGCGTTGATTTCTTTACGCAATATTTTTTCAGCACCGGCAACAGCCAAGCTAGACACTTGCGAACGTAGGCCTTCTTTAGCACGATTGATCTCTTGCTCAATTTCAGCTTTTGCACCAGCAATGATGCGATCGCCTTCTGCCTTAGCCACGCCTTTTGCGTCTTCAACGATTTGTGAACCACGCTTCTCAGCTTGGCCTATGATTTCGCTGGCTTTTTGTTTGGCTTCATTCAAAGTGATTTCAGATTTTTTTGCAGCCACTTCTAAGGCATTTCTACCTTCAGAAGCCGCAGCCAAACCATCAGCAATTTCCTTTTGGCGCGTTTCAATGGCTGATAACAGCGGCGGCCAAACGAACTTCACTGTGAACCAAATCAACACAGCAAATGCAATGGCTTGTGCGATAAGTGTAAAGTTAATATTCATTACTTACTCCAATATTTAAGTCGTTTAATTTGCGCCAGGCATGAGGCTGCCTGCCGCCAAATTATTTAGGCTAATTACTTAGCAACTACGCTTAATAATGGGTTCGCGAATGCAAACATCATGGCTAGACCAACACCGATAATGAAAGAAGCATCGATCAAACCTAGAAGCAAGAATACTTTACCTTGCAATTGAGGAATCATTTCTGGTTGACGAGCAGCGCCTTCTAGAAAGCTAGCACACATAATACCAATACCGATACAAGCACCAGCAGCGCCTAAACCAATAATTAAACCAATACCAACGCCTGTGTAGGCTTGAATCATTGCTAAAGAATCCATTTTATTACCCTCTCTAAAATTAAACTTACAACTAAAAACTACTTATTAAAAATAACACTACTTAAAAAAACTAATGCGATTCATGCGCCATGGCTAAGTAAACGACCGTTAACATCATGAATATGAAGGCTTGCAATGCCACGATTAAGATGTGGAATATAGACCAGCCGGCGCCTAAAATAGCACCGAATATGGTGCCGGATACACCGGTAGCCGCCCATAGGCCTAATAGCAAGAAAATAACCTCACCCGCGTACATATTACCGAACAGTCGCAATGAATGGGACAACGGTTTAGACACGTACTCGATTAAGTTGAATAAGAAGTTAGCTGGCCAAACCCAGATTTTGCTACCAAACGGCGCACAGAATAACTCGTGTACAAAACCGCCTAAGCCCTTCACTTTAACCGAGAAGAATATCATCAATATCCAAACTGAAAGGGCTAGCGCAAATGTAGTATTGATGTCTGAAGTTGGAACGGCGCGCCATTTAGCGTGCTCGCCACCAAAGAAGGCCACGATGCTGGCAACCCAATCCACCGGCAAGAAGTCCATGGAGTTCATGGCAAACACCCATAAAAATACCGTTAAGGCGGTTGGGGCAATAAAGCTATGACGGTTACCGTGGAATATGTTTTTGACTTGATCGTCTACGAAATTGAAAATCAGTTCAACAAAGGCTTGGCCTTTGCTAGGAACGCCGGCCGTTGCTTTGCGCGCCACCAACCAGATCAAACCCATGACAATTAAACCCAATGCCACCGACATCACGAAGGTGTCAACGTGCAAAGTCCAAAACCCAGCACCTTCACTCACAGGGTGTGCGTTAAAACTTAAATGGTGCTCTATGTATCCAGATGGGGTAAGTCCGTGTTCTGCACTGTTTGCGTGTTCTGTAGCCATAATCCGATATTTACTTTAACTAAATGGGTTTAAATTAAACGTTTAATCTACTCAGCGCTGCGCCCGAAAATAGCGCGGCAGCTGCCAATCCAGCAATCAGCGCAAATGGCACTAACTGCCCGTACACATTAAAAATGATTGCCAACAAAACGACAATCACTAAAATTTTTACCGCTTCCGCTTTTAACAGATTTAATAAAATGGCGGTTGGATCTTCACTTCGGGCTTGCCTGCTAGCAATCTTGCTGGCCATCAGCGCACCGATGATGACCGATGCGCCGCCTAATAATGCCGACATGCCGCCGTGTAATCCCGTTATAACTAGTGCAACTAGCGCAACCGCAATCGTGGCGATCAGCTGAACCTTAAGCATTTTACTAAATACATCGGCTGTAATGGCTGCTAACAAAGACTTAAACCCAGTTAATTGATTGCTTTTTTGTTGCTACCCAAACGATTTTTTAGCTGCATCGTTTAGTAAAGACCGCGATTCTGAATTAATAGCCAGTTTTAGTCAAGAACTTACTATAAGCAAAAAGAAACACTTAGCGCATCATTTTGCTAATAATTTCATCCAACTGATCGAGATTAGCGTAGTTAATTTTCAATGTGCCAGACCCATTTGCGGCGGCCTTTATCGTTATGCTTGCGCCTAATTTTTCACTTAATGCTTGTTCTAGGCTTAAAACGTCACGATTTTGTTTGGTTTTATGACTTACTTTCTGGCCGGGTAATGCCTTATTTGCAGCCTCATCCGATTGGTGTTTTTTTACTAAAGCCTCGGCATCACGCACTGAAAAATTATTTTGCACGATTTGCTCAGCCAGCATTACTTGCTGTGCGCCAGACAAACCAATTAAAGTGCGGGCATGACCCATGTCTATTTTTCCGTGCATGAGCATGTCTTGCACTGGGGCAGACAGGCTTAACAAACGCAATAGATTAGACACGGCCACGCGCGAGCGACCAACCGCCAAAGCGGCTTTTTCGTGGGTCATGTCGAATTCGTCTATCAAGCGTTTAATGCCTTGTGCTTCCTCTAAGGGATTGAGATTTTCTCTTTGTATGTTCTCAATCAATGCCATGGCCAAGGCTGATTCATCGGCAATTTCACGCACTAAAACTGGCACCTCTTCTAGGCCAGCCATTTGACTTGCGCGCCAACGCCGTTCACCGGCAATAATTTCATAGCGCTCGGCATTAATGTGCCGCACCAATATAGGCTGCATAATGCCTTGGCTTTTTATCGACGCGGCCAGCGTTTGCAGTGCGGCATCGTCCATGTAGCTGCGCGGTTGGTATTTGCCCGGTTGCAGCTGCTCCACTTTTAATATGAGCAAGGAATCGGCCTCACCCACCGAACCCATGTCGCCTGCCAACAGCGAATCCAAGCCGCGACCCAAGCCTCGATTTAAGCCTTTTACTTTAACCATGTTTTTTCTCTTTACGATTGATGTCTTTTTCACTGACTTCTTTTGCCAGCTCTAAATAAGCCTGCGCACCCTTGGAATTTTTATCGTAGGTTAGGACCGGCATGCCGTAACTTGGGGCCTCGGCCAAACGAATATTGCGCGGAATAATGGTTTTATAAACTTTATCGCCAAAGTGACTTATTAACTGCGCGGACACTTGCTGAGCCAGCATATTGCGATTATCGAATAGGGTGCGCAACAAACCTTCAATTTCCAGGGTGGGATTCAAACGCGCCCGCACTTTTTTAATGGTGTTGACCAAATCCGATAAGCCTTCTAAGGCATAGTATTCACATTGCATGGGAATCAACACTGCATTGGATGCAGTTAAGGCATTGACCGTGACCAAATTGAGTGCAGGCGGGCAATCCAGCAATATGAAATCGTAGGCTTTCGCCCCCTCGCTATTAAGCAATTTGGCTATGGCCACTTTTAAGCGGTTTTCCCTAGCCAGCTCATTGACCAATTCGACTTCTGCACCGGCTAAATCTCTGTTGGCTGGGGCAACATCAAATCCACCTTTAGCGCTACTGACAATCACCTCTTGCAGGGATTTATCGCCAATTAAAACGTGGTATATGCTGTGCTTAAGAAAAGCTTTATCGATGCCACTGCCGGTACTGGCATTGCCTTGCGGATCCAAATCTATCAACAATACCGCTTTACCTAAATTGGCTAGACTGGCGGCCAGATTAACACTGGTGGTGGTCTTGCCGACGCCGCCTTTTTGATTGGTGATAGCTAAAATTTTCATGGGGATGTAATTTTTAATTTTATTTTAAGTTTAAAAAAACAAGATGCCGCTCAGCATCCAAACCAGCTACCTTTAACACTTCAATTTTCACAAGCGCCACGCCATCTTGCTCATCAGCCAAGCGTTGAAATTGCTGCGCGGCCAACTCCTGCTCTGGCAACACGCCTTTCATGGCTAACCAGAGGCCGGTTTTTGCCAATAAATGCCTGCTTAGTTTAACAAATAGCGCCAGCTCGGAAAATGCACGAGAAATAATCACATCAAAACCCGAACCGTTATTTATGCCATCTGGTTTTAAGGCCTCAACTCGACCGCTGGCCACATGAAAATTATGCAAAGCCAATTCACCTTTTACCTGACGCATGAAACTGGCCTTCTTTTGCACCGAATCTATGGCCGTCACTTGCAACTCTGGCAAGCATATAGCCAAAGGGATGCTAGGCAAACCGGCCCCAGCACCCACGTCCAGCAAACTTTTTGCTGACAAAGCCTGCACATGTGGCAACACACTTAAACTGTCTAATAGGTGCAAGCTTACCATGTCCAATGGGTCACGGATGGCCGTTAAATTATGCACTTTGTTCCACTTATCAATCAGCAATAAATAAGCCAGCAACTTGGCCTGTTTATCGGCACTGACCTGCAGCTGCATGGCCAACAAACCCGCCTCTAATTTAGCGGCCAACTGCGCCTGCAAGGTCATGCCAAACGCTCTACTTTTTTAGCGCGAGATTGGCGCTTTAAGTAAACCAGCAACAATGAAATAGCGGCAGGAGTAATGCCAGAAATTCGGCTGGCTTGGCCTATGGTTTCAGGTTTTTGTGCGTTCAATTTTTGCTGCGCTTCTATAGGCAGTCCGTGTATTTCACGGTAGTCCAAATCACTCGGCAAACCGGTGTTTTCTTGTCCGCGGCTACGCGCCACTTCATCGGTTTGTCGGTCTATGTAGCCTTGGTATTTAGCCGCAATTTCAACTTGCTCACGCACCGCCGGCTCCACTTCACCTAAGCCATCGTTACTTAAGGACAACACATCGGCGTAACTGACTTCCGGCCTGCGCAGCAACTCAAACAAACTGTATTCGTGCTCCAAAGGCTTACCAAACAATGCCGTCATTTTTTCTGGCGTGATGTTAGCCGGCTGCACAAAGGTTTTTTTAAGGCGCTCTTGTTCTCGGCTTACGGCTTCTAATTTTGTACTGAAGGCAGCCCAACGCTCGTCGTCCACCAAACCCAATTGGCGGCCGATTTCTGTTAGACGCATATCGGCATTGTCTTCCCTTAACTGCAAGCGGTATTCGGCTCGGCTGGTAAACATACGGTAGGGCTCGGTCACGCCACGGGTGATTAAATCATCCACCAAAACCCCTAAATACGCTTCATCACGTGCCGGGCACCAAGCGTCTTTACCTTGCGCATACAAAGCCGCATTGGCGCCGGCTAACAAACCCTGGGCAGCAGCTTCTTCGTAACCGGTAGTGCCATTAATTTGGCCAGCAAAAAACAAGCCGGCCACGGCCTTGGTTTCCAATGATCGTTTTAAACCACGCGGATCGTAGTAATCGTATTCGATGGCATACCCAGGGCGCAATATGTGCGCCTGCTCCAAGCCCTTGACCGATCTGACCAAGGCCAATTGGATATCAAATGGCAAGCTAGTGGAAATCCCGTTTGGGTAAACCTCATTGGTGTTTAAACCCTCGGGTTCCAAGAAAATTTGGTGCGATTCTTTGTCGGCAAATCGGTGTATTTTATCCTCGACACTGGGACAATAACGCGGACCTACGCCTTCAATGACACCGGTATACATAGGCGATCTGTCCAACCCACTGCGTATGATGTCGTGCGTGCGCTCATTGGTATGAGTAATCCAACAGGGCAATTGCGCCGGGTGTTGGGCGGCGTTGCCCAAGAAAGAAAACACCGGCACCGGGTCATCGCCAGGCTGTATGGTCATAACGGAATAATCTATGGTTCGACCGTCAATTCTTGGCGGGGTACCGGTTTTCAAACGGCCGGCCGGCAAACCAATTTCACGCAAACGCGCAGCCAAGGAAATGGCCGGGGGGTCGCCGGCTCGCCCAGCACTGTAACTTTGCATACCCACGTGCACCAAGCCACCTAAGAAGGTACCGGCCGTTAGCACCACGGCTTGGGATTTAAAACGCAAGCCTATCTGCGTGACCACGCCAACAGCCCGATCGCCCTCTAAAATAATGTCATCCACGGCCTGTTGAAATAGCCAAAGATTGGGTTGATTTTCCAAACGCCGACGGATAGCGGCCTTATATAAAACGCGGTCAGCCTGAGCACGCGTGGCTCTAACCGCCGGCCCTTTACTGGAATTTAAGATACGAAACTGTATGCCGCCTTCGTCAGTAGCCGCAGCCATAGCGCCACCCAACGCATCAATTTCTTTAACCAGATGGCCTTTGCCTATGCCGCCTATACTTGGGTTGCAGGACATTTGCCCCAAGGTTTCAATATTATGCGTAAGCAATAGGGTTTTCTGACCCATGCGCGCGCTGGCCAGCGCCGCTTCGGTGCCGGCATGGCCACCGCCTACAACAATCACATCAAAATTATCCGGGAAATTCATTTAAATACACATAACTTTCAATGGCTTAGTAAGCTTCTCAGCTCAAACACAAGCTGGCTTACACAAAGGCTAGATTTTACTTTAATAGCCACCAATAGTCATGCAAAAGCGACTTTTTTAAGCGCCCAAAATTAAAGTGAGTGCTCCAAAAAGAGCCTATTACAGTATTGTAATAATTTATTAACCGGGCTGAGCTACACTGTGACGGTAAAAATTCTAGAGCAAATTGCTTCAAACTGCTTTATCATGTCAGGTGGAACTGTATAGTTTAGCAAGATCACTTTTATTAATTAAGACGGAGTACCAAATGAAACAATTAAATATTCTTTTAGTAGCATTGCTTGGCCTTACTGCAGTTTCTGCTCAAGCCAGCGTTGCCAATGCAGAAAAATTAATTATGATTTACACTACCCAAGCTAAAGCGGCCAACCCAGAATACACAGGCCCAACAGTAGCCGATGGTAAATTCTTCTTTAACCGTAAAGTTAAATTAGGCAACGGCAAAGAAATGGCTTGCGCTTCATGCCACACAGCGAATCCAGCAGACAACGGTAAACACGTTGCCACACGTAAAGTAATCCAACCTTTGTCACCTGCAGTTAATGCCAAACGTTTTGCTGATTTTGAGAAAGTTGAAGCCAAATTCACGCAACATTGCACGGACATTATTGGCAGCGACTGCACGCCAGCTGAAAAAGCCAGCTACATCACCTACGTATTAACTGAAAAAACACCAAGCGCTAAGTAATAAGCTTAGTTTTTTCGGGCCTGATTTAGGCCAACAAAAAAGCAGTGTTTCACGTGAAACACTGCTTTTTTTACGTCTCGGCACGCTGCACTCTAGGCATTAAGGCCGATAGGCTTACTTGCCGATACAAAACTTGCTGAATATTTCACCTAACAAATCATCCGGCGTAAATTCACCAGTAATGCTGGCAAGCGCATGCTGCGCCAAGCTTAGCTCTTCCGCCAACAGTTCGGCCGCGGCCAATTGAGCGCTCGCCGCATGCAGATGGCTTTTTACTTTAAGCAACGCATCCAAGTGCCGCGCCCTGGCCATAAAAATGCCTTCCGAGTTATTTTGATACCCGGCTAATGCCAATAAATGGCTTTTTAGTAACTCCATACCGGCGCCGGTCTTAGCCGACAAATAAACGTGCACGGCGCCATCCACCTGCTTAGATAGGGGCGACTCTTGGTTCACGTCTATTTTGTTGTGCACCCATATTTTATGAATTTCCTGCGGCAATCGCGCTAAAATCGATTTTTCTGTTTCGGTAATACCGCGGGCTGCGTCCACTAATAATAATGCGATATTCGCGCTTTCTGCAGCCCGCCATGTTCGAGCGATACCAAATTTTTCCACTTCATCGTCGGTGTCACGCAGTCCCGCGGTGTCTATGACATGCAATGGCACACCGTTTATTTGTATGGCATTTTTTATGGTGTCGCGCGTGGTGCCGGCAATTGAGGTGACGATAGCAATGTCTTCGCCTGCCAATTGATTCATCAAACTGGATTTACCCACATTGGGCTGACCAACCAAAACCACGTTTATGCCTTCGCGCAATAAACTGCCTTGTTTGGCCTTAGCAAAGACCGTGTCCAGTTCCGCTGCGATGGCAGCCAATTTATCTTTAACGCGCCCCTGGCTAATGAAATCAATTTCTTCTTCGGGGAAATCCAAGCACGCTTCTACGAACATTCTTAAATCAATCAGCTTTAACAACAAGGCATTGATGCTCATGGAAAACTCGCCCGACAATGAGCGTACCGCACTTTTTGCAGCCTCACTGGTGGCCGCATTAATTAGGTCAGCTACCGCCTCGGCCTGCGCCAGATCCATTTTGTCGTTTAAATAAGCGCGACGGGTAAATTCTCCGGGTTCAGCTTGCCTTGCACCTAATGCAATGCAGCGGGCCAACAAAATTTGCATAAGCGCCGTGCCGCCATGCGCCTGCAATTCAAGCACGTCTTCGCCGGTATAAGAATGTGGATTGGCATAGAAAATAGCGATGCCACGATCGATTAACTCGCCGTTGTCTTGACGAAAATCTAGGTAAGCGGCGTGGCGCTGGGCAGGGCATTGCCCCAACACGCCTTGGGCAACAATGGCCGCATTGGGACCAGAAACCCTAACTACACCAATGCCGCCCGCGCCACTGGCTGTGGCGATGGCAGCGATGGTATCGGATGACTTAGTGCTTGCCACCTGATTTTTTTAGCAGGGCAGCGGCATGGATAGACTTGTTCACATACCATTGTTGCCATATGGAGATAATGTTGTTCACTACCCAATACAAGACCAAGCCGGCAGGAAAGAAGAAGAAGAACACACTGAATACTACCGGCATCCAAGTCATGACCTTGGCTTGAATTGGGTCAGTAGGCTTAGGGTTAAGCTTGGTTTGTATGATCATGGACAAGCCCATGATGATAGGCAATATGTAATACGGATCAACTGCCGATAGATCTTGTATCCAACCAAAGAATGGCGCATGGCGCAACTCTACTGAACCCAATAACATCCAATACAGTGAGATAAACACCGGAATTTGTATCAATATGGGCAAGCAACCACTCATGGGGTTAATTTTTTCAGTACGGTAAATGTCCATCATGGCCATTTGCATTTTCTGTCTGTCATCACCGAATTTTTGTTTTAAGGCTTCCAAGCGCGGTGCCAATTCACGCATTTGCGCCATAGAGCGGTAACTCTTAGCCGATAAGGGGTAAAAAGCCGCTTTAATTAACAAAGTTAATAAAATGATGGCCACGCCCCAGTTGTTAACCAAAGCGTGTATTTTTGCCAATACCCAAAATAATGGGGCGGCCACTATGGTCAACATGCCGTAATCCACCGTGTACTCCAGGCCAGGAGCGGCGGCAATTAAATCGTCTTTAATTTGTGGTCCTGAGAACAGTTTGGCTGGCACGGTTAAACTGGCTCCTGGCGCAATGGTTTCCAATGCGCTTTTTGTACCGATTCTGTACATGTGCTCATTTAGTTTTTCGGTATAAAACTCGCGGGCCAAGCCTTCTTTTGGTATCCAAGCGCTAACGAAATAATGCTGTAGCAGGCCAACCCAACCGTCATTAGCACTAAGTTTAAGCGGCTCTTTTTCCATGTCCGAGAAAGACAATTTTTTAAATTTAGTGGCATCGGTGTAATACGAGCCGCCGGTGAAGGTAGGCATTAAAGCCGTCCCTTGGTTGGATTCATTATCATGGACAATTTGATAGTAAACCGTAGGCGCGATCGGCGCTGCCGTGTTGTTGTGTATCTCGTAATTGACGTCTATGGCGTACTTTTGTCGGTGGAAGGTGTAAATTTTATCTACGTTGACGCCATTGCTTGCCCAAGTTAAACGCACTTCTAATTTATCTTGGCCTTCTTGCAGCTCATAACTGTTGGCAGTGCTGCTAAACAAAGCATGATGCGTGGGTAAATCGGTGCCCAATAAACCCGATTGCGCTACATAAGTCATGGGTTGAGCGGCATCATCCAACAGCACAAAATTGTTTTTATCGTTATCCGCCGCGCGATGCTTAAGCAAGGCTAATTTGCGTAAGTCACCACCGGTGGTCTCAATTTCAGCTTGATAAAGATCGGTTTTCACACTGATTCTTTGCGCCTGTTGCAGCTTGTAATCACCGGCCATGGAGTCGATGGATGCGGTTGCAACAGGGTTTACTTGTGCCGGGCTGGTATTTTGCACTGCCACCTGCTGCACCACTGCAACCGGGGCTTGTTGGCGTTGCCATGCATCCCAAAGCATTAAAATCGACATTGAAAAAATGACAAATAAAACTAAACGTCTGGTATCCATGATTTTTAAGTTATCTTTAAATAAAAGGTTAGTAAGGGTGTGGGCCAATACGGGTTAAGGAATGGGATCGTGCCCGCCAGCGTGCCATGGGTGACATCGAAGTATACGGCGCAAGGCATAATAACTGCCTTTTATTGCACCGTGGGTATTAATGGCTTGCGTGGCGTAGACTGAACAGGTGGGATAAAAACGACATTGCTGACCAAAAAAAGGGCTTAGCAATATTTGATAGCCTCGTATTACCCAGATTAATAGTTGCGCCATAATTTTCATTAGTGCTGGTTGCTACGCCTCATGGCCTTTGTCGTGGTTTATTTCCGCTCGTGCTAAGCGCTGATTCAATTTTACCACTAGCGCATTGAACTCCAGTTTAATTAACTGAAAATCGCGCTTATCGAACTTCTTTTGCACCCGTAAAATAATATCGGCTGCCGAAATTTCATGCTGTTGCAAGCGAAAAAGTTCGCGCAGAACGCGACGCATGTAATTTCTGCTGACTGCCAATTTAGCCGTTTTCTTGCCCACCACCAAGCCTAAGCGTGGCCTCTGAAGTTGGTTGGCTTGATAATGCAGGGCTAGGTACTCTGTTGCAATACGTTTGCGGAAATTAAAAACGGATGAAAATTCATCCGTTTTAATCAATTTGGCTTCTTTAAGGAGCCTGTAGCTTGGCATCATTACCTAAAATTATAGAATTTAAATTTAACAGGATAATGTGCGCTGTAAAATCAGTCCGAAGCGGACTAAAAATTACAGACCTAAACGTTTGCGACCCTTGGCGCGACGACGTGCAATAACAGCGCGGCCGCCTTTGGTTGCCATGCGAACTAGAAAACCGTGCGTAGTTGCACGACGTGTTTTAGATGGTTGATATGTACGTTTCATGTATTACTCCAACAAGCAAATAGCTATAAAGGGCGCTATTAGACACGATAAGCATCTATTTTGTCAACGTTTATTTAGTTTTGTCTGGTAAGTAAATGCCTGTGGATAAGTTTAACTAAACAGGCTAAAATACCATCGTGCGCTGAATAAAAATAAATAACAAAATTCACAGCCAAAAATTCAATAATTAGCAAAACAAAACAAGCACTTAAATGCGTTTTTCTGGTAAATAAACGAAAGAAAATAACAATAGAAGATGCAAAATTTCTGGCCTACTTGTCTGAGTCGTTTTGAACAAGAATTGTCTAAGCAACAATTCAACACTTGGATTAAACCGCTCTTTGCCGAAGTGAATGGCAATGTACTGAGGTTGGTTGCGCCTAATCGCTTTGTTTTACAGTGGGTAAAAGAACGGTTTAATAAAAAAATTGAACAATTTGCACGTGAGTTGCAATTAAACGACATACAAATCGATTTTGTTATTGCCAACATTGAGCCTGACCAAGAAGACAAAGCGGCAGAAAAACTAGGCGCCAAAATCCAAACTGAGTTGAGTAAGATTGCTGCCAGTCCATCGGTAGTCAAACCAGCTGGCAAAATGACAGTGGAAGCGACTAAAGTTATTTCCGGTTTAAACACTGCGTTTAATTTTGAAAATTACGTAACCGGTCGTGCCAATCAGTTAGCCCGAGCTGCCGCCATACAGGTAGCAGAGAATCCTGGCGCGGCTTACAACCCATTATTCATATACGGCGGCGTGGGCTTGGGTAAAACCCATTTACTGCAAGCCATAGGCAACGAGTTAAAAAAACACAAACCAGAAGCCAAAATTCGTTACCTGCATGCTGAGCGCTATGTAAGTGATGTGGTAAAAGCTTACGAAAATAAAGCGTTTGATGAATTTAAACGGCAATACCATTCATTGGATTTGCTCTTAATTGACGACATTCAGTTTTTTGCTAAGAAAACCCGTACGCAAGAAGAGTTTTTTTATGCCTTCAATTCCTTAATTGAGGCTAAAAAACAAATTGTAATTACTTGCGACACCTACCCTAAAGAAATCATGGATGTGGATGAGCGCCTAAGAACTCGCTTTAGCTGGGGATTAACCGTAGCAGTGGAGCCCCCGGAATTGGAAATGCGCGTGGCCATTTTGTTAAAAAAAGCGGAAGCGGTTAACTTAAACTTACCCGAAGAAGTGGCCTTCTTTATTGCTAAACAAATACGATCCAGCGTTAGAGAATTAGAGGGGGCGTTAAATCGTATTATTGCTATGGCAAAATTTACCGGCCATGCCATAGACGTGCATTTAGCAAAAGATGCACTTCGTGATTTAATAGCAGTACGTGGTCGTCAGGTAACCATGGAAAATATCCAAAAAACCGTAGCCGATTACTACAAGATAAAAGTGGCTGAAATGTACAGTAAGAAGCGCACGCGTAATTTTGCCCGGCCCAGGCAAATAGCCATGGCTTTATCACGTGAACTCACCAATCACAGCTTTCCAGAAATAGGGGAGGCATTTGGTGGTCGTCACCACACAACCGTTATGCATGCATGCGATGAAATTGATTTACTAAGAAAAAATGATCCGTCTTTTACGCGTGATATTGGTTTTTTAATCCAAGTAATACGGGATTAACTACTTGTTAGACTATGAATTAACTGTGGATGAATTGCGGATAAAGACACTAATTTGTTATAGCTAATTTTTAATCAACAAATTGCCCACAGTAGAATATGCTTAAACTAAGGTAGTTTTAATTTAACTAAACCATTGGTTTATTTAAAAAATACACGGTTATCCACAAAATACCGCGCCATTATTATTGTTATTATTTATATATATTATTTAGGTTATAAAGATGAATATACAAATCAACCGTGAAACCCTGTTAAAACCTTTAACATCCGTCACCAGTATTGTTGAAAAAAGGCATACCTTGCCTATCCTCTCTAATTTATTATTGGAAGTTAAACAAAATAAAATTCATTTAACGGCCACTGATTTAGAGATGCAAATTTCACTAACCGTTGACAGTGCAACCAGTGGTGATTTTTCTACTACTTTATCTGCTAAGAAATTATTGGATATCTGCCGATCATTACCCGATAACGCAGACATCAATATGAACACGACAGAAAGTCGTATTACATTAAAAGCAGCAAAAAGCCGCTTTAATTTGCAAACATTACCTGCAGCAGATTACCCAGTAATGACTAAAACTCAAGGCACTACAACCCTGGTGGTATTAGCGCAACGCGAGTTAAAAGACTTGTTAAAGCAAGTTGAATTTGCCATGGCACAGCAAGACATTCGTTATTACTTAAATGGCTTATTGATTGAAATAGCAGCCAATAAATTAAATATAGTGGGAACAGATGGCCACAGATTGAGTTTTACTTCGACTGAATTAAAACAAAACTACGAAAAACAAGATGTCATATTGCCAAGAAAGACAGTAGTTGAATTAATCAAATTACTGGATGACAGTGACGACGAAGTGCAAATAGAATTGGCCAGCAATCAAGTAAATTTTAGCTTTGCTAATTTGAAACTGATATCAAAAGTGATAGACGGTAAATTCCCAGATTACAACCGCGTGATTCCAGTTGGTCATCAAAACACCTTTAGCGTAGAAAGATTAAACGTGTTGTTAGCTATGCAACGCGCATCCATTTTATCCAATGAAAAATACCGCGGCATCCGTATGGTGTTAAGTAATAATAATTTAAAATTGATCAGCACCAACAGTGATCAAGAGGAAGCGGAAGAAGAGTTGGAAATCAATTACAGTGGCGATGCATTAGACATAGGGTTTAACGTAACCTATTTAATTGATGTGCTCAATAACACTAACAGCGATCAAGCCAACTTTTCCTTTGCCGACGCCAACAGCAGTTGCTTAATTACCATACCAAATAACCCAAATTACAAATACGTTGTTATGCCTATGCGTATTTAAATAGGCTTTATGTTTCACGTGAAACAATAAGAAAAAACGTTAACCAAATCAACAAACACTTAAATTAAAGAAAACAAGTATGGCTGAAAATAAAAAACTTACACCTGATTACGATTCTTCCAGTATTAAAATTCTTGAAGGTTTAGACGCTGTTCGTAAGCGCCCGGGTATGTACATCGGCGACACGTCGGATGGCTCGGGATTGCATCACATGGTGTTTGAGGTTTTGGATAATGCTATTGATGAAGCCCTAGCTGGTCATTGTAATGAAATTAAAGTCACCATTCATTTAGATAACTCCATCAGTGTGACCGATAACGGTAGGGGAATTCCTACCGACATTAAATACGATGACATTAAATCGGTTAAACGCTCAGCCGCTGAAATTGTTATGACGGAACTGCATGCAGGCGGTAAATTCGACCAAAATTCTTACAAGGTATCCGGTGGTTTACACGGGGTTGGGGTGTCGGTTGTGAACGCCTTGTCGGATTGGTTGCGATTGAAAATTTACCGTAACGGCGAAATACACCAAATGGAATTCCAGCGCGGTGTGCCCATGGCACCCTTAGCAATGATGGGTAAAACAGAAAAACGCGGCACGGAAGTGCATTTCTTGGCGTCGGTGGAAACCTTTGTTTTAGTTGAGTACCACTTCGATATATTGGCTAAACGCATACGCGAACTGTCCTTCCTCAATAACGGTGTGAAAATTGAGCTTATCGATCAGCGCAGCGGTAAGAGTGAAAACTTTGCTTATTCAGGCGGCATTAAAGGCTTCGTTGAGTACATGAACCGGACTAAATCCGTATTGCACCCAAAAACATTTTATGCCATGGGTGAAAAAGACGGCATGACCATAGAAGTGGCCATGCAGTGGAACGATTCCTACAGCGAAACCGTGCAGTGTTTTACCAACAACATTCCACAACGCGATGGTGGTACCCATTTAACCGGTTTACGTACGGCCATGACGCGTACGCTTAATCAGTACATAGAACAAACCGACATGGCTAAAAAAGCCAAAGTTGAAACCACCGGTGACGACATGCGTGAAGGCATTTGTTGTGTGTTATCAGTCAAAGTGCCAGACCCAAAGTTTTCATCACAAACCAAAGATAAATTGGTTTCTTCAGAAGTGCAGCCCGTGGTCTCCGAAGTGGTCGCAGCTAAATTGGCGGAATTTTTACAAGAAAACCCAGCCGATGCAAAAATCATCGTCGGTAAGATTGTGGATGCGGCACGTGCACGTGAAGCGGCGCGTAAGGCGCGTGAAATTACCCGTCGTAAGGGCGTGATGGACACCATGGGCTTGCCAGGTAAATTGGCCGATTGTCAGGAACGCGATCCAGCAAAATGCGAAATATACTTGGTTGAGGGTGACTCCGCGGGCGGGTCTGCTAAGCAAGGTCGAGACCGTAAATTCCAAGCCATATTGCCACTGAAGGGTAAAATTTTAAACGTAGAAAAAGCCAGGTTCGATAAGTTAATTGGCTCACAAGAGATCGCGACCTTAATTACTGCGCTGGGCACCAGCATAGGTAAAGCGGATTTTAATGTGGAAAAATTACGCTACCACCGCATCATCATCATGACCGATGCGGACGTCGACGGCGCCCACATTCGCACCTTGCTGCTCACCTTCTTCTACCGCCAAATGACCGAATTAGTTGAGCGTGGCCACATTTATATTGCGCAACCACCCTTGTACAAAGTTAAGCAAGGTAAAGACGAGCGCTACTTAAAAGACCAGCAAGAATTGGATCAGTATTTACTGCAATCGGCACTAAAAGGCGCGGAGCTGATTACAAAAACCAACGGCGATACCCTCAGCGATGCCCCATTAACTGAAATCGCTAAACAAATGGTTTTAACCGAAGCGGTCATACGCCGCATTGCCTCGCATTACGATGAAAGCGTATTGCGTGCCATGCAAGATTTAGGCGAATTAAGCTTAGCCACTAAAGACAGCACTGAAAAAGCTGCTGAAAAATTACGCCCAATATTAGGTGCCATAGGCAGCGAAGTGATCGTTGGTTTTGATGCCGAGGCTAACGAATACCGTTTGGAAGTGAACAAATACGTGCACGGTAATTTGCAATGTTGCGTGATCAATGCCGAATTTTTAGGCTCTGGCGATTACCGACAAATAAGCAAAATGTCCACCATGCTGCAAGGCTTATTAGGCGAAGGTGCATTAATTAAACGTGGTGAAAAAGAACTGCCGGTCACTACATTTAAACAAGCCTTGGATTGGTTATTAGAAGAAGCCAAACACAATCTAAATATTCAACGCTATAAAGGCTTGGGTGAAATGAACCCGTCGCAACTATGGGAAACCACCATGGACCCAACCGTGCGTCGTTTGTTAAAAGTACAAATTGATGACGCCATTGCCGCGGATGAAATTTTCACCACGCTAATGGGCGACAACGTTGAACCAAGACGCGCCTTTATTGAGAGCAATGCCTTGGGTGCAAGCAACTTAGACGTTTAATCGTCGTTTAAGCCTAGCCCATTAAAAAAGCCCTTTGGGGCTTTTTTAATGCCTGTAATAATCGTCACACATCTGCGTAAACAGGCCTATTAGGCCTTAAAAAGAAATTTACATGCCATCCTCTAGGCATGTTTAATTTAGCCCTCCAGATCGCTCTGATTTGATTCAAATTAAAAGCATAACCTCTGTGCTAAACTTATCAATAATTTAATACGATAAGTAATTCTAATCATTATTGGGAGTGGCGGCATGACCTTAAACGAATTGCGTTTCGTGGTGGCGTTAGCAAAAGAACGAAATTTTAGAAAAGCCTCAGAAAAATGTTTTGTGAGTCAGCCGGCGCTAAGTTTGGCGGTTAAAAAATTAGAAGACGATCTAGGCGTGCTTATTTTTGAGCGCAGCCATACCGATATTAGCCCTACCGTGGTTGGGCAAAAAATTATAGAACAAGCCACGCGTGCTTTAGAAGAAGTGGCGCACATAAGGGAAATTGCCAAGCAAGGCAATAACCAATTGGCCGGGCCGTTTCGTTTGGGTCTGATCTATTCGGTTGGGCCTTATTTGCTACCTGAAATCATTCCGATTTTGCGTCGCATGTGCCCCGACATGCCATTGGACATAGAAGAAAACCTAACGGTACAGTTGGAAGCGCAGCTGAAAAGTGGGGCCATAGATGCAGCCATCGTGGCCTTGCCTTTTGATGTTCCCGGCATTAAAACCCAAGTACTGTACGACGAGGAATACGTGGTGATGGTGCCTATTAGCCATGCTTGGGCGAATAAAGTTAGCATAGTGGCGGATGATTTGGTTGATGAGAATGTCTTGTTACTTAATAGTGGCCATTGTTACAGCCATCAAGTTTTGGCCGCTTGCCCAGATTTATCCAAAAAAGGCCAGGTATTACAGGGCAACTCATTGGAAACCATACGTAATATGGTGGCATCCAATTTAGGCATCACCGTGCTGCCGTGCAGCGCTGCCACAGAACGTTACGTGAATCCTCTGGTAAAGGTGATTCCATTTTCTGCGCCGGTACCGGTCAGGCGAATTGCCCTAGCATGGCGTAAAAGTTATGCCAGAGAAATGGCGGTAAACGCCATATGCAATGCCATTAAGGAAATTAAATCGCCTTGTTTGCACTTAATTAATTAATCGAGGTTGGCTAGCACGGCCAATAAAAAAGGACGCCTAGGCGTCCTTTTTTTCGTTGAACTTAAGGGTTCAAAAATTACTTGTTCATTACGTACATGGTTACTTCAAAACCAAAACGCATTTCTGTAGCTGCTGGTGTTGTCCACATGGTAATTCTCCTGTTGGTTGATTAATTAAGTCGTACACAATCTATGACTTGAATAATACAGGCCGATTAAATTAATACCCTATGTAATCCGACTAAATACGGCTAATGATTTTCATTAGATAAGCTAAGGCTTAGCCTAATAAAATATGCGTACTCGGTAGCCAGCCATGCTTGGATCTGGATTGGCTAAAGGCAGCATCAATTTAAGGGATTGCCCAGCCGCCAATCCTAATTTGGCATCAGTTCCATGCTCTAGGTAGTCACTCGGGCTAAACCTCGCTGTGAATTTAGCCCTATCATCGATATCGGTAAGAATTAATTCTACAGTTGGGTAAGCCTGACTAAACGCAGCTTGATTGACGATGGTGCTCGATAAGTGCATTAAGCCAACGCGTAGATCGTCCTCTAGCAAATCGGTGTCATCTAGCATCAGCAAATTAATTTGTTTGGCCAAGGCTATGTCGCAGCCTATTTTTTCACAGGCCAGCTTTAAGTAAGCTTGGCTGCTGGGGTAGCGCCAGCTTATTTCTGCACGCAAGAAATAAACCGCTTGTAGCAGCGCGCTAAGTATTAAGAGCAGCAGCAAAAAAACAGCCAAACTTTTCTTCCATAGCGTTTTTGTTGTAGTTTTGCTTGAATTGGCGCCGCTGTGCTTGGTATTTTCTGCGCTAGCCTGAGTGTGGCCTTGCGCGTTAAATAGCGTGAAACAATGGCCGCAACAGACTAGGCCTTGGTGCAGTTTTATTTGATCCTCGGCCACCTTAAAACGGCTTTGGCACGATGGGCAATCTAAACTTACGATCATTTCTTGCTGCCCGTTAATAAGACCCAGGCATCCATGTAAACCGGTGCTTGCATATCGAACCACGGCGCATAAATAGCCGATACCGCTTCGGCTTGTTCCTTCAATATGCCAGACAAGGCAATTTTCCCGCCGGACTTGCAGGATTTAGCCAAAGCAGGAGCCAATACGCTCAGCGCGCTAGACAAGATGTTGGCCACTACGATGTCGTATTCTTCTGTTTGGTAGTCGTTAGCATGATAAAAACTCGCCTGCACGGCATTTTGCTCGGCGTTATACAAGCTGGCCTGTATGGCTTGAGCGTCGATGTCGGTGCCCACTACCTTAGACGCGCCTAATTTCTTGGCAGCGATGGCGAGAATGCCAGAACCGCAACCGTAATCCAATACGCTCTGGTCTTTTTTTACGGTTTGGCTAAGCCAAGCCAAACACAAATGCGTGGTTGGGTGGCTGCCGGTGCCAAACGCCAGGCCGGGATCCAGCACGATATTAATCGCGTTGGCATTAGGCGCGCTGTGCCAGGTAGGCACTATCCATAAATTATCGGTAATTTTTATGGGATCGAACTGCGATTGGGTGGCGCGCACCCAGTCTTGTTCTTGTATGACTTCGGTGGTGTAGTGCAAGGACGGCAGCTTGGTTAGGCGCGCTAAATCAGTCATGACTTTCTGCACATCCACCCCTTCATCAAACAGGGCACTGACTAAATTTTGTTGCCAAATACCGGGAGGGGGATCGCCGGGTTCACCAAAAATAGGTTGTTCGTCTAGCGTGTCGGCGTTGGCGTCTTCAATGATGGCAGACAGCGCGCCTTGTTCCATTAAAGTATCGCTGATTAAATCAGCCGTGTTATCTTGTGCTGCAATTTTTAACGATAGCCAAGCCATGCGATACCAACCTATTGAACATGCTTATTGCTAAACATTATTTATTGTAGATGCCTAATTTTTGCTCCAAGTAATGAATACTGGTGCCGCCGGTATGGAAGGCCGCATCGGCCATCAAATCGATGTGCAAAGGAATGTTGGTGTTAATGCCAGACACCATCATTTCCGATAAGGCAATGCGCATACGGGCAATCGCTTGGTTGCGTGTGTCACCGTAAGTAATCAGCTTGCCTATCATGGAATCGTAGTGGGCCGGCACCGTGTAGCCAGCGTATGCATGGGTGTCCATGCGCACGCCTGGTCCACCAGGCATGTGGAAGGCGCTGATTTTACCGGGCGACGGCACAAAGCTGTATGGGTCTTCCGCATTGATCCTGCATTCTATGGCGTGGCCTTTTAATACCACGTCTTTTTGGCGGAATTTGAGTTTCTCGCCGGCCGCCACAAAAATTTGTTGCTGGACTAAATCAATGCCTGTGATCATTTCCGTGACCGTGTGTTCCACTTGCAAACGGGTGTTCATCTCGATGAAATAAAATTCATTATTTTCATACAAAAATTCGAAAGTACCGGCACCACGGTAATTGATTTTTCGACAAGCTTCGGCGCAACGCTCACCAATTTTGTCGCGTAGTCTGGTGTTTAATAATGGTGCAGGTGCTTCTTCAATAATTTTTTGGTGACGGCGTTGCATGGAGCAATCGCGTTCACCTAAAAACACCGCATTGCCATGCTGGTCAGCCAATATTTGAATTTCAATGTGGCGTGGCTTCTCTAGGTATTTTTCCATGTAAACCACTGGGTTGCCAAACGCGGCTTGGGCTTCGGCTTTGGTCATGTTAACTGAGGCGATCAGCGCCGCTTCCGTGTGCACCACGCGCATGCCGCGCCCGCCGCCGCCGCCCGCTGCTTTAATGATTACTGGGTAACCAACTTGTTTAGCGGTTTTGATGATTTCAACTGGGTCGTCTGAAAGCGCCCCATCTGAGCCTGGGACGCAAGGCACGCCGGCTTTTTTCATGGCATTTTTGGCCGACACTTTGTCGCCCATTAAACGGATGGTTTCTGCTCTAGGGCCAATAAAGACAAAGCCGCTTTGTTCGACGCGTTCGGCAAAATCGGCATTTTCCGACAAAAAGCCATAACCAGGATGGATGGCTTGTGCATCGGTCACTTCAGCCGCACTGATAACGGCGGGAATGTTTAAATAACTTTGACCTGAAGAAGCCGGGCCTATGCAAACGGATTCGTCGGCTAATTTTACGTATTTAGCTTCACGGTCTGCTTCAGAGTGAACAGCCACCGTTTTGATGCCCAACTCGCGGCAGGCGCGCTGAACGCGTAAGGCAATTTCGCCTCGGTTAGCGATTAAGATTTTGTCAAACATAGCCATGTGATTAAAACCCCGTGATTAAGCAATAATGAAAAGAGGTTCGCCGTATTCCACTGCTAAGCCATTATCAAGCAAGATTTTTTTCACCACACCGGCTTTATCCGATTCAATCTCATTTAATAATTTCATCGCTTCAATGATGCACAAGGTGTCGCCCACCGCTACCGTGTCACCCACTTCCACAAATGGTTTGGAATCCGGTGAAGCCGAACGGTAGAAAGTACCAACCATAGGCGAATTAACCGCATGGCCTTCTTCAACCACTGGTGCGTCTGCTGCAACCGGCGCAGCTGCTGCTGGTGCAGCCGGAGCGCTGGTGGTGTAATGCTGAGGTGGCGCGTAGTTGCTGTATTGTTGAGGAGCGGCATTGGCCGTGAAGTTACGGCTAATGCGCACTTTTTCACCGTCTTCGGTTAGCTCGAGTTCGGCTATGCCAGATTCTTCAACAAGATCGATTAATTTTTTAAGTTTGCGTAAGTCCATAATAACCTCTAGAAATCCAGGAATAATTCAATTAATTAAGAATAGTTTTTTTAAGCTTGATCGTTATGCTTGATTGCGTAATCAAGCGCCAAGGCATAGCCTTGTGCACCTAAACCGCTGATCACACCAACCGCGATGTCGGTAAAATACGAATGATGGCGGAAGGCTTCACGGGCATAGACATTGGATAAGTGCACTTCGATAAACGGTACTTTTACTGCAGATAGCGCATCACGCATGGCCACCGATGTGTGGGTAAAGGCAGCCGGATTGATAATGACAAAATCCACTTTACTGGTCGCCAGCGATTGAATTTTAGTTACCAATTCCGCTTCGGCATTACTTTGAAACGTCTCTAACGCCACCCCGGCTT